>JAFGNH010000091.1 GCA_016927115.1 Anaerolineales bacterium
ATGTATACTGAATTGGCCAGTCCTTTTTTTCTTTTCAGTGGTCGATCTTCCGCCGGATTCACTGGACGATTTCTCCGGAATATGCACACACTCAGGATGACAGGTCAAGCTTGTTGCGACACCCTGAAATGTATCAATCAGTGTAATCAGAAGCTCAGCCTATCAGCGTTTATTCGGTTCAGCAATTCTTTGAGCCTTCGCGCCTTTGCCTCTTTGCGATAAAATTTTTATGCAATGACACACAGACAAAGAGGTTGAGCAGAGATCCCGGGGAAACCAGCGTTTCCAACAAGCACGAGAAGGAGCCCGCGAAGCCCTCGGGAAAGTGCAAGGAATCGTCGGTTAAGCACTAAAGGTACGCGGAAGAGTTTGAAACTTCGCCGATTAAGTGAGTAATATGAGCGGGAAAGTCCAAAACGTGGAAGGGGGTGTATGTAACGTCGTCGGGAGTGTCCATAACGTGACCGGCAAAGGCAATAACGCAAGCGGGAAACCTCTAACTGCCCCCGGTAAAGTACAAACTATGTTCTGGAGACAACAAACTCTGCAAAATGAACCCAAAACTATCTCCAAAGCAGAAAAAAACTACCCGAATCCAGGGAAAAGAAAACGCCGGGGGCCGCCCGGCATTTCTGTTAAGAAAAATATGTGGAAGAAATCAGCGGAGAGGGTGGGATTCGAACCCACGGTGGCTCAAAAGCCACAACGGTTTTCGAGACCGCCCCAATCGGCCGCTCTGGCACCTCTCCTGTCGCTCTCAGATTATAGCTCAGCCGGTCCGGGTTTTCCACCCTATAGATTCAGTAAATAGGACAATCGCATAATTTGGATCTGTTTCCGGTGCCCCCCCTTGTCTTCCCCCCATCTGCCCCCCGGACCATTTGTATAGACCGGGGACATGATCTACACATTTGAAATGTAAAAAAAGGCGAAGACTATACAAGGAAAACAACCCCGCACTACCATCTGTCGTTGCGAGAAGCGTCCAGGTACCTGCCCAATACCAGTGGAAATGAAAGGAGCGACCGTGGCAATCTTCAGTCAGCTGAGTTTGTCGGATGGTTTCACACAAAGCAAAATAAATATGGTGTTTTCTGGAGGCCGGTTTGTGCCAGGGGTACAAAGGGTCCACGACTGGAGCAGATCCAACAAACCCGTTGAGCCAAAAGAAGAGTGCCAAGATCGCTTGTTTCAATCCGTGTGAATCTCTCAGAGGCAACAACGCTCCTCGCAACGACACAGGCTTTGGGGCATGTGAATAAACAGCTGCGTGGTAAGCAGAGAACTGTCAGAATTGATGAAATAAAGATATATTCACCATATCCCCGTTCGGGTGTTTATGATGTCCCCGGTCTATACAGGGGGGGGGCTCGCGGGAGCAATTACATACCCCCACACCCCCGCGAATGGTTTTTTAGCTCCGGCTCAGGGCAATGGCAATTCGACCCGCTCGCCCTGACCGGGGTAGATCACTTCCGGCAGACCGGCTTCCTTCATCTTATCCATCAATGCTTTTGCCGCGTCTTCTTCACCGTGCACCAGAACAATCTTCTTCAAACGGTCACCGGCTGCTTTGGCATATTCGATCAGAAACGCCTGGTCCGCATGAGCGGAAAATCCGTTGATCTCCACAACATCCGCCCGCACAGGGTATTCTTCGCCAAAAATCCGCACGGTCTTATTGCCTTCCAGCAGGCGGCGTGCCAGCGTATGCGGCGCTACCCAGGAGGTTATCAGGATAGTGTTTCTTTCTTCCTCAATGTTGTTCTTCAGATGATGCAGAATACGGCCCGCTTCCGCCATCCCGGAAGCCGATATGATGATCGCGGGTTCGTCGGATTTATTGATGGCCTTGCTCTCCTCGACCGTGCGCGTATAGGAAAGGAGGTGGAAACCAAACGCGCCGCCATGCACTTCCTTGCGCATAAAATCAAAGATCTCCTGATCGTAACACTCGGTATGCTGACGGAAAATGTCGGTCACATTGATCGCCAGGGGACTGTCCACATACACCGGGACTTCAGGTATTTCTTCGCGGAGGAACATCTGGTGGATGTAGTACACCAGCGTTTGAGTCCGCCCGACTGCAAACGCGGGGATGATAATCTTGCCGCCGCTTTGGATGGTGCGATTCAACACAGTCCGCAGCGCTTCATACGCCTGCTCCGGATCCTCGTGGAGCCTGTCCCCATACGTACATTCCATGATCAGTGTGTCCACATCCTTTGGCAGCACCGGGTCACGCAGGATGGGCATATCCCGCCGGCCGATGTCACCGGAGAACATCACACGGGAGTGTTTCCCCTTATCATCGATATCGAGCACAATTCCGGCCGACCCGAGAATATGCCCTGCATCCACAAGTTCAGCCGTGACACCGGGTACAACCTCGAACGGTGCGTTATAGGCATGGGAAGAAAAATGCCACCCTGCTCTCTCGGCATCCTCCATCGTATAGATCGGCTCCACAGGCGGTTCGCCGCGCTTTTTCCGCTTCTTGTTCAGATACTCCACGTCATACTCAAGAATGTGTGCAGTATCGCGCAGCATGATATCAGCCAGGTGGGCGGTAGCCGCAGTTGTATGGATGCGTCCCTCAAACCCCTGCTTCACGAGGTTCGGCAGGTTTGCCGAATGGTCGATATGAGCATGGGAAAGCAGAACGGCATCAACTGTTTTGGGATTAAACGGAAAATTCAGATTCTGTTCATACGTATCTTTACGACGGCCCTGATAAAAACCACAATCCAGCAGCAGCCTGTATCCATTAATACTGAGCATGTGACGAGAGCCGGTAACAGTCTGAGCCGCTCCGAAGCTGACTAAATTCATCGTTTTCCTTTCCTCCGCCGGGTGGGACAGTTCCTCAATTCAGCCAGAATCTGATCACCATAAAGTTCAAGGCGCCTGGGAAGATCACGCATCAACTCCCTTAATGCTTCCATCCCTGTTGGATTTTCACTGGCAATTTCCCAGACGACATCCTTCGAGAGGATCACATCGGATTCAACCTGGCGTTGAAGGGCAGCTTCTCTCCGCCAGTCCAACAGGCATTTGTAACGAAAGACTACGGATTCATTTGCCTTGGGAGATCTCGGCCTTACTGGCCGTGGAGCAGTACTGCCGATGCGCACCGCTCGCAGAATTTCATCTCCATAGCGATGCATCTGCCCGGAAGTCATACCATGAAGTGTTTCAAGCTCACCCATGGAGTGTGGAGCATGCTCCGCAATTTCCAGCAAGGTTTTGTTTCCCATGACCTTAAAAGGAGGCCGGTTCTGGCTGCGGGCATACTTATCCCGCAGTAAATACAGCTCGCGCAAGATCGCCTGACTGTGGGCAGAGAGTTTGGTGGCATGCGTGATATTCCAGAAACCTTCAGGATCGAAACCATTCTCAGGAAGCGGAATATGGGTGAGGCGCTGGTTTTCCTCATATGCCTCTTCCCACCTTCCGGAATTCCTGAGAGACTGCACCAGTTTCTCGCGCAGTGGGATAAGAAAGTGGGTGTCCATACGGGCATAATGCAGCTGATCGCCCGGAAGCGGGCGCTTCCCCCAGTTTGCCCGCTGAAAACGTTTATTCACCCGGACATGAAACTCCATTTCAAGAATGTCTCCCAAACCTGTTTTTTTCCACCCGAGTGTACGGCAGGCAACACGTGAATCAAAAAGGTTGTTAATTTGAAAATTAAAATCCCGGTGCAGGCAGATAACATCATATTCTGCGCCATGCAGTATTTTTTCGATAGAAGAATCAGCCAGCACACTTCCCATCGGGCTGATATCGTTTATCTGCAGCGGGTCAACCAGATAATCTGTACGGGATGTGGAAATCTGGATCAGGCAGACCTGTTCCTTGTAAGCATACAGACTGTTTGATTCGGTATCGATTCCGATTCGTTCTTCCTTTTGCAATTGAGGAATCAGTCGCTCCAGGCTGTTGAAGTCCTGGACCAATACAGGTGGGGGCAGCTTGAGTTCATCCATGCTGTTTATTATACACATCCTTTTGTGTTGTTCAGGGGCAAGTTTGGAGAAAATCTTTTCATTTTATGCAGGAAACGGTGACGACCGTTCCCTGCTTCACAATTACTCTTTAAATTGTGTATTGGCACGTCTGATGAGAATGAGTGCAGGAGAAAGAAGCAAGCCTGAAGTAACTATGGCTGCAACAACCGATACCATTCTGGCAACCAATCCTACACCCGGTCCGCCGCATATCTGCCCGACCGCATCAACCTGGCTCGACATGGACAGCACTGTGGCCCGCGTCCCCGAATCCAGTTTCTGATTAACCCAGGATCTGTATAACGGGGCTGATATTGTCCGCAGGACAGCGATCAGCATATAAGCAAGAACGGCAACACCGAGAACAGGAGATATCACAAAGCCGACCAGCCCCGCTGAAATCGCTCCGGTTACGAGGAACATTGCATGACCTATTGCCCGGGGGTCACTGGTGTTAAGGCGCTTTTCAACCGAACGTAAAACAAAAATGGCTGCGATGGTACTGGCAGCTTTTATCGCACTGAAAAACGCTACCTGAGAGCCCGCAAAAATAACGGGGAGTTCGAAAGTATCAATGATGTGTTTAACCCAGAGGCGGTCGAATCCCTCGCTGTAGAGGCCATAAAAAAGGCCTATGCCGAGAACGGTAATCAAATGCGGCCGGGAGCGAACCGCGGCAATACCCTCATTAAAGGTTTGGGACATCTGTTCCCAACTGCTGCGATCTTCGCGGGGTGTTGGCCGAAAACCGGATTCAGGCATGGTAAATAAGAGAATAAAACCCAGCATAATCAGGCCCGCGCCTCCCCAGCGAATAGGCAGCGCGTTGATTTTTCCACCGATCAGGACGGCAGATCCCATACCCGCAAGCGAGGCATAAAGTCCGGCTCGTGTCGCCCGCAGAAATAACCGGTTTGCCTCTTCCTCGCCTATTTCGTCGCTGATCCAGGCTTCGCTCGCTCCACTGGTAAAGGTGAAACCCAATCCCCAGATTATCTGCGCAAATAAAATAGGCCAGAATGCAGGGAAGAAACCCTCAACCAGGAATCCTGTTCCCATCAGGAAATAACCGATGATCACTGAAAGCTTGCGTGAGTGAATATCTGCAATAATCCCCGTAGGTACCTCGAAAATAAAAACCGCTGCTTCCAGAGTGGTTCCGATCAAAACCAGCTGCAGCGGCGATAATCCTGCTGTGGTGACCTGATATAGTGAAGATGCCACAAAAATCATCTGGAATAACATCGATGAGGCAATTTCGATGAATAGATAGATTGAAGCAGGTTTGAAGTTACGTTTCATAATTCGATATAACTGTGATAATAACGGGTTGGGCAGTTTTTTTCCACCCAATTCATCAACAGCATCTTAGTCGAATTGTTCTTTCAAATCACCAAGCGAGATACTTTCTGATATTTCAGGAACATACTTCGTCCGCTGATTATTCTCTACACTTGCGACGGCGTCCTGCAATATTGTCGCTTGATATCCCCGCTCTATTGCTTCATGATAGGTCGACAGGACACAATACTCTGCCGCGAATCCAGCCACTACTACCTTATCAATTTCTAAATTTTTAAGAAAAGAAACCAATTCGGATTCCCGGAACACATCTGCGCCGGATTTAATCATAAAGTGTCTTCGGGTTCAAAATTCAATTACAATAAATCCCCATGGAAAAGTATGCTGCTGTTCTCATAGTGCCCCTGAACTCTCGCTTAGCATATCGGTTTAATATACCGTTTGGGCGCATGATACCCATTTTCCCTCATACACACTTTCTGGTATTACAATGGAAAAAAGCGAGGTTCAAGCACGCAGTAAAAATGTTCTTTGTTTTTAATACTGAGTCGCATAACGGCAATCATCCCATACATTTACACCTTCGCGGCTTAGCGGCTTTATGTTCTTGTTTTCCATAACTTTGTGTAAATTCCGGAACCTCCAACTGCCCTGCCTAAAAAGAAATAAGCGTAATCAGTGATAGAGGGATATGGGGAGGTGGGGAGTTTCTCCCCACACACTTCTGCTTTCCCGAGCCCGGCCAGGGAACTCTCAAATTTTACGATCGGTGCGTCAGGCTTCCGCCATATCCGGTACTGCACATACAATCCACTTCCCCTGTCTATCAACCATCAGCCGTAATCAACATGAAACGATTGATGATAAAATCGTACTTTGGAATTATGTACTGAAATCCATGTGACCAGATAGACGAGTGATTCATGAAAACACGAAAAAAGGAACTTCTTATAGGTGGTGTGGTCATTGCTGCGGCGCTGGTTTTCCTGATCGTAAACGCCACCCGTTCCAACACCCAGTATTTTAAAACCGTGGAAGAAGTGCTGGCTCTCCAGAATACCTCAGGGGGGCACACCTACCGGGTTTCAGGTGCAGTGATTGGAGAGTCTATTCTTTACGACACAGACACTGAAACGCTGCAGTTCACAATAGCCCACGTGCCCGCCTCGATGGATGAGGTGGAGAAGCAGGGCGGGCTTGCCAGCGTCCTCCAACAGGCTGTGCAAAATCCGGACAGCCCGCGGCTGGATGTCCTTTACAAAGGTCCGATGCCGGACCTGATGCGAAACGAAGCACAGGCCATCGTAACCGGCAGAATCGGGGAAGACGGTGTATTTGTCGCTGAGGAACTGCTGCTGAAATGCCCATCGAAGTATGACAGCGAGCTTCCTGCCGGCGGGTAAGCGATATCCCCGGCCTATCTGCAGCAAAACAACGTGCTCTTTCAACCCGCATCAAGGTATACTTTTCGAAACGGAGGTGGCCTCCTTGCTGAAGGACCTGGGATACACTGCAGCCCTGACCGCATTTCTTGTTTCCCTGTATACCCTTTTCGCTGCGTATATCGGGAAAAAACACCAGCGCAGTGACTGGCTTAAAAGCGCACGGCTCGGCCTGCGCCTGCTGTTTCCGCTGCTCAGCACATCCCTGGTTTCGCTCCTGCTGCTGATTGTGGGCGACCATTTTGAAATCGCCTATGTCCATTCGGTGAGCAGTCTCGAGCTGCCCGTCTATCTGAAAGCTGCTGCCCTGTGGGGAGGACAGGAAGGTTCACTGCTGTTCTGGGCCTGGTGCATGTCTGCTTTTACCGCAGCAGCTGTGCGAAAAAACAGGTTCGGGCTGGACTTCCAGACTGCCTTTATCCTGGTCATCACCAGCACCCTGGCTTTTTTTCTGTTGATTATCACATTTTTCGACAACCCCTTTTTCAGCCTGTGGCAGCTTGCAGACGGCAGCACCGCTGCAGCATTTTTCCAGCCGAAATTTTCCCTGCCGGTTTTTCCAATCAACGGACAGGGGATGAACCCGCTTTTGCGCCATCCCGGTATGATCTTCCACCCGCCGCTTCAGTACCTCGGTTTTGTCTCCTATGTCATACCCTTTGGTTTTGCCATGGCGGCGCTTATCACAGGGCAATTGGACAACCGGTGGGTCTCCCTCAGCCGGAAGTGGAGCCTGGCAGCATGGTTGTTCCTATCACTGGGGCTCGTGCTCGGTGCCCGCTGGGCCTATGATGTACTCGGCTGGGGCGGCTATTGGGGCTGGGACCCTGTTGAAACGGCCGCCCTGATGCCCTGGCTCACCGGAACAGCCTTTTTGCACTCTATTTACGTGCAGGAAAAACGTTCGATGCTTCGCCGCTGGAACGTTGTCCTCATCACACTGACCTATCTGCTGGTCCTGTTCGGCGCTTTCATCAGTCGATCAGGGATCATCAGTTCGGTGCACTCGTTTGCCTCCTCCACAGTTTCCATTCTGTTCTTTTTCTTCATCAGCCTGACTGCAATCGGTGTCCTGCTGCTTCTGTACAGGCGCTGGGAAACCCTTGGGAGCAAGAACGCTGTGCACTCACTGCTCTCCAGGGAAGTATTCTTTCTGCTTAATAACGCTGTATTTACCGGGATGACGCTGGTTTGCTTCTGGGGAGTGCTATTTCCCTTGATCTCAGAAACGTTTACCGGCCAGAAGGTAACAGTCGGGCCGGCCTACTATGAGAGCGCCACCGGGCCGCTGTGGGCGGTCCTGCTGCTGCTGATGGGTTTTGCGCCGCTGACAGTTTTCTACCGCACCGGAGTATCCCGTCTGCGCAGACAGCTCCGGCTTCCCGCCGCCGGCCTGCTTGCCACAGCTGTTTTCCTGTTTCTGACCGGAATTCGAAACATCGCTGCACTGATCGGGTTTCCCCTAATAACCTTCACCACCCTGGTCACCCTGGCTGAATTCGTACGCTTCCTGGGTGTACAGCTATCCAGAGGAGAGTCCCTCCTGCGGGCCCTTTTTCATACCCTGACCGGCAACCGCAGGCGTTTCGGCGGGTACCTGATCCATCTCGGGATTGTGATGATGGCGATGGGCATTCTGGGGATCGAGCTCTATCAGTCCGACACACAGCAAACTCTCGCTCCCGGCGAATCCGCCTCACTCGGCCGCTATACCGTGCGCTATGAAGGTTTGTCTTTCTACGAAACCGACGGCGGTGTTCAACAGGCAGAAGCTGAGGTGACTGTCTCTGCCGGCGGACACACACTTGGAACCTATTTTCCCCGACGTGACTACTACCCCTCCTGGCAGCAGTCCGTCACTGTGCCCGCCATCCGCGCCACACTGAGTGATGATCTCTATATTCGTCTGGTGGACTGGGGTGCAAGTATCGAGGAGGGTGCGACGCTGAAGGTATACCTTAACCCTCTGTTCAACTTCCTGTGGCTCGGAACCAGCCTGCTCCTGCTGGGAACCCTGGTCGCTGCGGGGCCGATCCTGCCCGGGAAGAAAACCGCCGTTAAGGAGGTGCCGCATGCACTCAGGTCTTCCTGAACCAACACCTCGTTTCCGGCTGATTCTGGCTGGCGCGGTTTCCCTTTTTACACTGCTTGTGATCACACTGCCGGCGCTGCCTGCAGCTGCCCAGGACATAACACCACCGCCCGACGATGCAGTTAACGCCATCGCTGAACAGATGTACTGTCCGGTATGCGAGGGAGTTCCGCTGGATGCCTGTGAAACCAAAGCCTGCCAACAGTGGCGTGAGGATATCCGCGACCGCCTGGCGGCCGGGTGGAGCGAACAGGAAATCAAGGAATATTTTGTTTTGCAATACGGCGATCAGGTGCTGGCGGCACCACCGCCCCGCGGATTTTCGCTGCTGATGTACGTGGTTCCGGCTGTTGCACTGACCATCGGAGCATTTTTCCTGGGAAAAACAGTCTGGCACTGGCAGGCTCAAAACCGGGAAGAAGGACTTACCGGTGCCCGGAATACAGGTCCGCAGCAAAACTCTTCAACGGGTAATCAAAACCCGGACAGTGAAAGTGAATGAGGAATCAGGACATGGCACAGGAGAGAAAAAACGGTAAAACCTGGGTACTGGCGCTCCTGATGGGCATCCTGCTTGTGCTGCTGGTTTTCCTCGCCCTTCCTCTGCTGCGTACACAAGACAATCTGCTGCCGGGCAATGAAGCACCTGATTTCGCTTTCACGGATTTCGAAAACCGCTCACACACACTGTCTTCCTATCGGGGGCAGGTAGTCGTACTTAATTTCTGGGCTTCCTGGTGTGATCCCTGTACCGAGGAAGCCGCCATCCTCGAAAAGGCTTACCAGAACTACAAAGACCAGGGGGTTATTTTTCTCGGTATCGCCTACTCCGACACGGAGCGTGAATCCCGGGCCTATCTGGAATCCAACGCCATCACCTATCCCAACGGGCCTGATCTCGGGACAAAGATATCGACCCAGTACAGGGTCGGCGGTGTGCCGGGAACGTTTATCATAGACCCGCAGGGAAATCTTTCTGCGATTAAAATCGGGCCGTTTACCGGCCTGGAAGAGCTGGAAGCACTCATTCTGCAGGCTCAGTAACCCTGCCGGGAAAGGATCCGCTGAATGGAAATCGGTACGCTGCTTATACTGCTGGCGCTTCTCCTCAGCTGTGCGGCTATTCTAACAAGACCTTTCTACGCCACGGAGCCCTCCCTGCCAGAGCAGGATCTGGAACTCCTTATTCTGCGGGAAGCCTCTCAGGCGGCACAAAAACAACTGACAGAACTGCAAGAAGAGTATGCCCAAAAGCGGATGGACGCGGATGATTTTACAGTACAGCAGGACCATCTCCAGGCACATATCCAGCACCTTCAACACAAGATAAGTACAATTATAGAAACAGACCCGGTCGAGCAGGCTGTCGCAGATGAACGTGCCCGGATCCAGGGCCTGGCTGCACAGCCGCAGCTTCTGCAGACGTGTGAACACTGTGGAGAGCCCATCGATCCTGCCCACCGCTTCTGCCCCTCCTGCGGGCAGCCGCAGTCTCACGGAGGGCAGAGCTGATGGATAAAGTACGACGTTTCTTACCGGCTGTGATCGTCCTGACACTGGCGGTGCTGGCTGATGGTTTCCAACCAGCCGCTGCTTCCATAAACCCGGAACCGGGCCTGCAGGAAACAGCGGCCCCGGCGATACAAACAGGAATGGCCCGCGGCCAGGTTCTGAACAGCAGCAACCCGGAAGTAAGTGTGGACGGGCTGGAGGTAACCCTGCATGCGTTCAACAATGAAGGCCAGGTGCTGACTCTGAGCGCCGCAGCCGACGGCTCAGGGGCGTTCGCCTTTATGGATATAAAGCTGGATCCTGAGCTGGTCTTCCTTGTCAGCGCGGCCTACGACGGTGTTCGTTACAGCTCGCTGCCCGCCCGGGCCGGAACGGGGGAAACAGAGCTGTTCTTTCAGCTGATCGTGTATGAAAGCACCGAAAATACCAGCTCCCTTTCCATCTCCAGGATGCACATCGCTTTTGATTTTCTGGAGGAAGATGCCATTCGCATCGGTGAGCTGTGGGTGCTGCATAATGCGTCCGACCGCACTGTTAATCCCGCAAATGGCCTGGCAGTGACTCTCCCCGATGGTTTCACCGGCCTGGAAGTGGATCCGGCGATCGAGCCGGCCATCACTGTTACAGCAGCAGGCTTTATAATCGATCAGGCCTTTCTCCCAGGAGAGGATGCCGGGTCGTTGATGTTCAGCTACTCACTGCCGTACCAGCGCAGTTTGCAGCTCTCCCGATCCTTCCCTCTCCCACTGTTGGGCGGCACACTGATGCTTCCTGCCAACAGGCTTTCCCTGCACGGCAGCCAGATTACTGACGGAGAGACCATCAGTGTGGCACAGACAGGTGTACAAACCTATATCTTTCCTGCCCTGCAGGCCGGTGAAACGCTGGACCTGCAGATTACTGGTGCACCTCCCGGAACTGCGCTGCTGCTGCCCTCCAGCAGGGAGAGTATGACAGGCGGCGTTGTGCTCCTGCTGCTGTCAGCCGGTTTTTTCTGGTTTTCCCGGAAAACACGATCAGACAGAGACCAGCAAGCTGCCCGCACAGGGTCCTATCAGGATACGATCCATCAACTGGCGGTGCTGGATGAGCAGTTCAGCAAGCAGGCGCTTCCGCCCGACGAATACAGGCAGCAGCGGATCGGGGTAAAATCACAGGCAAAGAAGCTGTATGAGGAAAAGCATGATCAGGGTTGAACAGCTTTCAAAATCCTACCGACGCAGATCTGTGCTGCGGAACCTGAATCTCGAAGCAGCAGCCGGCACCTGCACTGTTCTGCTGGGGGCAAACGGCGCCGGCAAGACCACCCTGCTGCGCATACTGGCGGGATTGACCGAGCCGGACACCGGCCGTGTTGTCGTCAACGGGTTCGACCTTAAGACACACGCTCAGCAAGCCCGGCAGCAGCTCGGACTGTTCAGCCACCAGACACTTCTGTACAACGACTTGAGTGCCGTACAGAACCTGCGTTTTTATTGCAGGCTCTATCAGGTGCAGTATCCCGAAAGCCGAATCGAAACCCTGCTCCAGCAGGCCGGACTGGCAGGCCGAAGCAATGAGCCTGTCCGCAACCTGTCGCACGGCTGCCAGCAGCGGCTGGCACTACTTCGGGCCATCCTGCATAATCCTGCAGTACTGCTGTTGGATGAACCCGCCCGCGGCCTCGATGAACAGGCACTGACGTTTCTGAACAATATGCTGCAGGAAGCCCTTGAGTCCCGCAAGACCATCCTGCTGACCACCCACCAGCCCGCCGGCCTGCACTGCCCTGTTCACCATGTGCTCCGGTTATCTGCCGGGGCTCTCCAAGAACGCCCCCTCTTTGAGGGCTTCGGGCCAGCCGGTGCAGAGAAAATTGCGGACCAGGAGCGCGGCAGGTATGACTGACGGAAAAACCACTATTTTCCCGGAAAGCGGCGGCCTCTACCCCCCATCCTGCTGGAAAATCCTGGCTGCCATCTTCTGGAAAGATCTCGCGATCGAGCTGCGCCGCCGCCAGCTGCTTGCCAGCCTTCTTATCTTCTCCGTACTGATCCTGTTCATTTTCCATTTTTCACTGGAACTCCGGATTCAACTGCGCGAAGAACTGTTCAGCGGTATCTTATGGGCTGCAGTGTTCTTCAGCGGCGCAATTGGTTTTGAATACACCATGTCGATTGAAGACCGCGCGGGTGCGATGGACGGATTGCGGCTTGCTCCTATCCATCGCGGTTGGATATACCTTGGTAAGCTGGTGGCAAATCTGTTTTTCCTGCTGCTTACCGAGCTGCTGCTGCTGCCGGTTTGCGCAGTCCTCTTTGGTGTAAATTTGTTCCACACTGGCTTCCTGCTCGTGCTGCTGCTCGGCACGATCGGGTACACCGCAGCAGGCACACTGTTCACCGTGATGAGTGCCCGTACCAGGACCCGGGAACTGCTGCTGCCGCTGCTGCTGTTCCCGGTTGTCCTGCCGCTGCTTTTACCCGCTGTGCAGGCTGGAACTGCGCTGCTTGCCGGCGAATCGATGGAAACTGTTCAGAGTTGGATCAATGTGCTCTTGGGATATGATATCCTTCTGCTGACAACGATCCTGCTGCTTTTCGATGCAGTTGTCGAAGAATAACGAGGTATTAGATGCAGTCTACTTCCACACCATCACAGAGACCGCGTACACCTTCCCCCCAAACTCCGGCAGCACTGTGGGCGCTCACAGCACTCAGCGTTGCAGTTATCCTCATTGCTGTAATCAGAGTATTCTGGTTCACCCCTCAGGAAATGATCATGGGGGCTGTCCAGAAAGTGTTCTACTTCCATCTCTCCTCAGCCTGGGTGGGGGCTCTGGCATTTCTGGTGGCCGCTGTTTCCGGAGTCGCCTATCTGAGCAGCCGCAAGGCACATTGGGATGCGGTAGAACTAGCCTCGATTGAGATCGGAACCACCTTCAGCCTGATCACTGTCCTGAGCGGGATGAGCTGGGCTCGTCCGATCTGGAACACCTGGTGGACCTGGGATCCGCGGCTGACAACCACCGCCATCATGCTGTTGATCTATCTTGTATACCTGCTGCTGCGTCGTTCCGTGGACGATCCCGGTTTGCGGGCACGTTTCAGCGCTGTTTATGCTGTTCTTGGTTTCCTCAGTGTGCCGGTTACTTTTCTTTCAATACGCATGCTTCGCACCATCCATCCGGTACTTTTCGGAGCCGGAGACTCAGACGGCGGAAGTATGGGTTTGACTGCACCGATGTTGCTTACGCTGTACCTGTCGCTGTTCGCCTTCACCATGTTGTACTGCGCAATTCTCTGGCACCGCGTTCGACTGGAAAGAATGATCCGGACACTTGAAGACCGGATAGATTTTATAACTGAATAATAAATCATTTCCGGGGATGCAAAAAAGCCTGAAAACCTGAAGATATGGATATTTACGAAAGAAAGAAGTCAGAATGAATACTGCTAATACCACCCCCTACATGCTTCTGGGTACAGCTGCTGTGTTCCTCCCGATGCTGTTATATGTGCTGTCGCTGCTGCTTCGAACCAGGCGGATCCGCACAAAACTCGACAGGATCGGGGCTCAATCCTCAAGAACACAAAACGCTTTCTCCGCTTCTGAATCAAAAAACGAGGCCTGAGCTTTGGGCACACGCCTCGTTCTTTTTTTTTCTTCGGATGGTACCCAGCCTGCTAAGAAAGCTGCAAAATGGATTTCAGAGTCGCTTCCGACTCCGCCTCCACACCTGCATGCAGGCTGTTTCCATGGGCATCCATGGTGACCACAACCGGGAAATCCTTAACTTCAATCACCCAGATCGCTTCCGGCACCCCAAAATCCATCTTATAAACGCCAACAACTCTGGTTACAGATTGAGCGATCAGTGTTGCAGCGCCGCCGATTGCATGCAGGTAAAGCCCCGGCAGCTCTTTACAGGCCGCCAATGTCAGAGGGCCCATACCACCCTTACCGATCACACCTTTAATGTTGAAGTGCTTCATTACTTCACCCTGATAGGGCTCTTCCCGGATGCTGGTAGTTGGACCGGCAGCCACAAAACTATAATCGCCGGTGTCCAGTCCACCAACTACGGGGCCGCAGTGATAGATAGCGCCGCCGTCGAGAAGTGGTTTTATCGCCTCATATACTTCCATGTCATCCCCGGCAGGCTCTCTGGTCTTGCGGATAAAGGTATCGATCATCCATTTATGGACCGCATCCCGACCCGTCAACATAATGCCGGACAGAGCAACAGGATCCCCAACATTTAAGGAACGGACATTTTCGTCCGAAAGTGGCATATTCAGTTTACGCATGGTTCCCTCCGCTAGGAAAATACCGGACCAGTATCCGAAACCACCATCCGGCGGCGCCGACAGGCCCAGCACATGTATGATACGGTGACAAAGAAGCTGGCGGGGTGACGGTGGATCGCAGCCAGCTTTACACCCAGCACCGTTGTTTTTCCACCGAACCCCATCGGGCCAATCGAAAGGCGGTTGGCATCCCGGTAAATTCGGCCTTCCAGTTCGGCCAGTTTGGAGTCCGGGTTGGTGTCATCGAGTTTGCGCAGCAGAACCTCCTTGGATTCCAGATATCCAGAGGTTCGATCGCCGCCGACGGCAATGCCAAGCACCCCCGGCGCGCAGCCCTTTCCCTGCGCTTTAAACACAGCATCCAGTGCCACACGATAGACTCCCTCAAGATCGCGGCCGGCCTTCAATGGTCCATTCGGCATGGAGTACTGGATACCGACATTTTCAGAGCCTCCCCCTTTCAAGATCAGGTCGACAACCAGCTCTTTGGAGTCGTGTTCCTCAAAATGAAGGGTAGGAAGATAGGCTCCACCCAGGTTATTCCCGCTGTTTTTCCCGGTGATGGAATCCACAGCGTTCGGCCGGAGATAGGTAAGCTTTGTTGCCTGAACAAGCGCATCCCTGATCTGTTTAGCCAGCAGCCTGGTAGACCACCCTTCAGGGTGTTTGATGAAGAATATCGGAGTCCCGGTATCCTGGCAGATGGGTGTGGATTTTTCCCTGGCCATCGACACATTTTCAAGAATCGTCTCCAGGGTCCCGGCTGCTGCAGATCCGGGCTCCTCTGCCTCCAATGCTGATTTTAATGATGCTTCTACATCCGGTGGAAGATCAGTGGATGTAAAGCGGACCAATTCCAGAAACGAACCGGTCAGATCGTCCATGACAGCCTCCTGCTTCAATGTATGAGATATTATCTCAGTAAATACTTAAAATTAAAAGAAAGCAATCCGGAAAAGAACAATTCGACCCGAATAATGAGACGAATCAGCAGGTTTTTACATCTAATGTTATGATTTACCTGAGTTTTGCACTGAAATACCACTCAAGCAGTATTGCCATACGCGCAAATGTACAAATGCGGCTGTAAACCACAATTCGTGTTTAAATACTGATCGTTCACAAATCACACAGCCGGTCCAATGCACAGGTTAGGAATCACGTATGACACCATTTTTACAATTCATCTTTCTCCTTGCCGTACTCATCTTCGCGGCCAAAACCGGCGGATATCTCAGCCAGCGGCTGGGCCAACCCTCCGTGCTCGGCGAACTTCTTGCCGGTTTGCTGCTGGGGCCAACCTTCCTCAATCTGTATGGTCTTCCTTTCCTGACAGATAGTCATCTGCCGGATTCGATCACCCACCTCGCTGAAGTGGGTGTGCTGCTGCTGTTGTTTATCGCAGGAATGGAACTGCACCTTTCCGATCTGGTGAAGGCAGGAAAGATCGCGAGTTACGTCGGCGTCAGCGGGGTTCTGATGCCTGTACTTCTGGGCTTTTTTGCAGCCAGAATAGTGGGTACCGACACACAAACAGCACTTTTTCTGGGCCTCATGCTGGCTGCAACCAGCGTGAGCATTTCCGCACAGACTCTGATGGAAATGAACAAACTGCAGACTCGTGTTGGGATTATTATGCTCGGCGGTGCTGTAATCGATGACATCCTGGTTCTGCTTGGACTGTCAATCTTCAGCGCACTTGTGCTGGAAGGGGGTGCAGGTCTGGATCAGGTGGTTTGGATCCTGGTCCGAATGCTGCTGTATATCCTGGTGGGGGGCGGGCTCGGGTTGGTGCTGCTGCCGAAGCTGCTGCAGCGGGTCAGTCGTCTTCCGATCAGTGAGGGGTTGGTTGCGGCAGGCCTGATTATTGCATTCCTTTACGCCTGGGCTGCAGAAGTACTGGGCGGAATGGCTGCTATCACCGGTTCTTTCCTGGCTGGTATCCTGATAAGCCGCAGTGCTTTGAGAGAACGAATCCAGCGCGGCATCTCCACGGCAGCGTATGGATTTTTTGTGCCCATCTTTTTCGGCAATGTCGGGCTTCAGGCGGAATTCTCAACATTCGGTTCAAATCAATTGCTGCTGCTGGCCGGACTTTCGGTAATAGCAGTTGTCAGCAAGCTGCTGGGCGGAGGCCTTGGTGCCCTTGCGGGTGGATTGAGCCTGCGGGAGGCAGTTCAGGTCGGTGTCGGCATGATGGCTCGCGGGGAAGTTATCCTGATTGCCGCAACCATCGGTATTAACGCGGGATTGATAGGAAATGAGCTTTTTTCATCTGTTGTCGGCGTGGTCCTGATAACAACACTGCTGACACCTCCTATCCTGAGGCTGCTCTATCGGGAAAATCCCGCAGCTGTATGATCTTCAAGAACAGGAGAAAACGATGCAGTACATGGTAATGTTGATCCTTAATGATCCCGATAACTGCCCCTGTATCATCGATGCCTGGGATGAAGCAGGCGCTCCGGGAATAACTATTCTGGAAAGTTATGGAACTTCAAAGGACAAACACGGGATTCTTGACAATGTTCCTCTGCTGCCCAGTATTCGTGACCTGATGCAGTCAACAGAGCAACACCACCGCACATTGTTTTCTGTCGTTGAAGGAGAAGAGCTGGCAGACCGGTTGATTGAAGCAACCTGCGATCTGATTGGCAATCTGGAAGAACTGGAGAACGGGTTCATATTTGTCGTGCCGGTTTACAAATCCATCGGGTTATCCAGTTCCTCGTGTAAACCGACTGTTTCAACAGATGCACCTTTTTCAGGATGAGCTGCCAGCGAAACAGCCGGAAATGGGGCACCAGCTAAAATGCGGGTTATTTTGCCCCGGCCTCAAAAGACTGCTGAACATGATCTGACGGGTTAATGCGCGCTATCAGGAATGGGGTCCGTATTCTGGTGATCAGCTTATCCGTGATATCCTCCAGTAGCAAATTCAGCAGCCGGCTCTTCCCGCGTATATGTGCGCCGACCACCACCATGTCATAGTTCCCTTCTTCCAGTTCAGCCATGATTTCGTCCAATACCAGGCCATGGCGCAGCACAGGAACAACTTCCCCGTGGATGCCCGCATCACGCAGCCACTGAATCCCGCGTTTCAGGTGAACGCCCTCCCGAGTGTCAAACTCGATAGCATCCCGGGCATCTATCGTAAGGTCCTCGCTGGGATGAGCCACATCCAGTGCCACCTGCGACATGACATGCAGCAGGTGGACTGCAGCGGAAGTATATTTCAGCCAGTTTGCTGCCACTCGAATTGTGATTTCAGAAGGCACCTCACCACCAGAGCAGAGCAATATCTTCTTCAGTGCAGCTGGTGCCGGATGTGCCAACAGCAGCGTGGTTTCAATCTCCTGCGCAAGTTTTGAGCTGATCTGACCGAAACGAAAAGCTGTACCCCTTTGCCGTTTGCGTAAATCCACCACCAGATCGGAGCCGCGCTCATTTATCAGGCTGAGAAGTGCTTCATCGTCAGCTACTTTATGGGAAAGCACCTGATAACTGCATTCCATCCGGTCAAGCGCTTGCTGCAGGCCGGTCAGGTCGTGGGCTCCTCCTTTCTTGCGGCGCTGTTCTTCGCCAACCCGGACGACAACATACACCGCTCCTTCCGGAAATTGAAATTGCGAAAGGATCTGCGCATTTTTCCTGGCTGTAGTACTTCCATCTGAAACAAGCAGTATTTCCATAGACATCCTCTAGAAGAAAAGCATCACAAACGGCACCAGCATCATAGCAACAATGTAAGCAGCAAGTGCTTTCCGACTCTGTTGCAGCCAGCCGACTGCACGGGAAAGATAACGCACATATGGGTGATAAAACAGCAGCAGGAGCAGCAGGGATACCAGTGCAACACTGATCATCTGCACCAGGATCACAGTCAATCCTATCGGATTCTCCAGAAGGGCAGCTGCCAGCAGCGTATCAATCAATGTGGTAATGTTGGCGCCCATCACATAAGGGATAATATTCTCCTGCCGGATATACCCACGGACAGAGAGTGGGACAAGAAGGCTCAGCGAAAGGGAAACTGACATCGCAAACATTGTTACCACCGAACCGAGTATAAAACTTGCCAGCGGCCGGTAAAGCAGGCGGTTCACCCGGCCAAAAGCCGATTCATCGAGATGAAGATCGGGCATGCCGCGGTCGAACAAAGCGAAGCTGCCCAGCAAAATAAAAAATCCCAGCGGAAAGAGAGCCCATGCCGGCAGCAGCGATTCAATATAGATCGCAGCCGGCAAAATGAGGCGCTCCAGCCACGAAACCAGCAAAATACCATTATCCAACCGCAGAGACAGCAGCCATTCCCAGCGAAACAGGACTGCAGCCAGAAAAATAGCCGGAAGATAAATACTCTGTGTAACCAGCAGCGAAAGCAGGCCGGCACTCAGACTGCGGTCACGTTGATGGCCGCGCAGCATATATAAGAAACCCATCAACAGTACGACAAATGCAGCACCCAGGCGTGATCCGGTGATCATCGCCAGGCTTTCCAGGGGATTCAAACCACCGCCATCCAGCAATGCCAGCGATGTAGCTGCTACCGGAGACCCTGAAAGTGCCAGGTTTGCAAACAGCCAGCCAAAACCCAGAGCGCTGAGAGGTGAATTAATCGAAAGCGTGCCGCGCAGAAGTGGTATGAGCACACCGGTGCCATCTTTTACCAGAATCAGGCCCAACATGAAGGTTAGCAGGCTGATCGGGATCAGCAGGAACCTGACACGATCCCGAACCTGACGCTTATCAGATGCTTCAAACAAAGTAGGAGGTTGAAATCCCAACGGGTCCTTCCATCTGTCTGAGGCCCATTTCAGATCTATGTTAGTTTTGCTCCACACCGGCCGAGCAGGGCATTGTAGAATCCCGAAGAAACTTACCAGGCGCAACTGCATACCTGAAAACAGCTAATATGTTACACTGTCTGCGCTATGGATGTAAAGAGCTGTTTGACCCTTGAATTGCCAAAAATACTGAAGCTGCTGCAGGATCGGTGCGCTTTTTCAGCTTCCCGCGATCTCGCTGGAAACCTGCTGCCGACACCGGATGCAGCAGAAGCCCGGCAGCGGCAGAGAGAAACCAGTGAAGCCCGTCTTCTGCTCAGTCTGCACCCCTCAACCACAATCGGGGGAGCCCGGAATATCCGGGCAGAAATCAAGGCCGCCTCACACGGCATCCTGCTCGAACCGGAGCAGTGCCTGGATATCAAAAACACCCTGATTGCCGCTCGCTCGCAGCTGCGCTTCTTCGAAAAAGAGGGATCCCAATTCCCGATACTGGCTGGCACAGCCAACACACTGCAGCCACCACCGGGACTCATCGATCGCATTTCCCGAACCATGGATGACCGCGGCCAGATCCTCGACGATGCCTCGCCAAAACTGCAGTCCATCCGCAGTGAAAGTAAAATTGCTCATGCCCGCCTGATGTCAAAACTGGACCGCCTTGTCAACGATCCGGCCAGAGCAAAACTCCTGCAGGAGAATATCATCACCCAGAGGGATGGGCGATATGTTGTGCCGCTCAAAGCAGATCATAAAGGACGTATCAAAGGTATCATCCACGACCGCTCTGCATCCGGCGCAACGCTGTTTATCGAACCCACGGCTGTTGTAGAACTGAATAACCAGGTCCGCGAGCTGGAACTCGCTGAGCGCGATGAAATCAGGCGTATTCTGAGCGAACTGACGGAAGAAATCGCCGGCCATGCGGATAACCTCTACCAACTGTTAGACTCGCTGGCCGATCTCGATCTCGCCTTTGCCAAAGCACGCTTTGCCGATGATCTCGAGGCCAGTGAACCGATCCTGCATCCAAACAGCGGGCCGGACGCGCCGGCACAGCCGATCTTTCGGCTGCTCGGGGCCCGGCACCCTCTCCTTCATGCCGGCTCGGTTGTGCCCATCGACCTCAAACTGGACCAGGATGTGCTTGCCCTGATCATCACCGGCCCAAATACAGGCGGCAAGACCGTCACTCTGAAAACTGCGGGGGTGCTGGCCCTGATGGCCCAATGCGGCCTGCACATCCCGGCGATCTCCGGGTCGGAAATGTCGGTTTTTTCATCCATTTTTGCTGATATCGGCGATGAACAATCCATTGAACAATCCCTGTCAACCTTTTCAGGTCACATTGCAAATATTACCAGGATACTCAAACACGCTGATGAACATTCGCTGGTACTGCTCGATGAGCTGGGCGCAGGCACAGATCCACAGGAAGGCGCTGCCCTGGCACAGTCTCTGCTGACTACCTTTCTCGATCGAAAATGCCTGACCTTAATTGCCACACACTATCCGGAGTTGAAAGGGTTTGCCCACACAACCAGCGGGGTACAGAACGCCAGCCTGGAGTTCGACCTGGAAAGCCTGCAGCCCACCTATCGCCTGCTTCTCGGGCTGCCCGGCCGATCCAACGCCCTGGCTATTGCAGAGCGGCTGGGCCTGGATCCGGTTGTGATAAAACATGCCCGATCGCTGCTGAAACCCGATGAACTTCAAACCGATGGACTGCTGGATGAGATTCTGCGCCAGCGTGATGAAGCCGAGCGGTCCAATCTGGCTGCGCGGGATGCACACAGGGATGCTGAAGCAATCCAGCAGGAACTCGCCGCTCAGCTGGAATCAATCGAGGCCGAGCGTACTGCCATTCTGGAAGCCGCCCGGCAACAAGCACTGGAACAGGCACATGCGCTTCAGGAAGAAATCTCCGGGCTGCGAAAAGAACTCTCCCGGGCACGCCAGCCGCTCGAAGCTGTAAAAGAACTGGAGAAAGATGCCGAAAAGCTGGAGGAACAGCTTAGCACCCCGGCCCACAGGAAAACATCTTCCAGCAGGAAACCTCGCCGTCCGTTTAAAGTGGGAGACCGCGTTCACATCCAATCTATCGACACGAGCGGTACGATCTCCGGCCTTAACGGTGACCAGGCTGAAGTCCAGATCGGCCAGCTGCGTATTCAGGCCAGGCTCGATGAATTGAATACTGCTGATGAACCAACCCCGGCTCCGGCCAGGAAGAAACCCGTTGTAAAATCCGCATCTGCAAAACAAACGCCTTCACAGACCTCCACATCTCAACACTCCGGAGGTAAACGGCCAGCCGTAGACGTTCCCCCACTGGAAATTGACCTGCGCGGGTTCACTGCTGATGATGCCATCGATAAACTCGAAAAGCACTTCGATAATGCCTACCTGGTGGACATGCCCTTCCTGTACATCATCCACGGCAAAGGCAGTGGACGCCTGCGGGAGTCGATCCGTATCTGGCTCAAGAGCAACCCTTATGTGCAGTCTTTCAATCAGGGAGGAGAATCCGAGGGTGGTGACGGCGTTACGGTGGTGAAGTTCAAGGGGTCTTGATTCATCTTCACTTCCGGCAGCGGATTATAGTGTACTGAAAGTTGATCTGCATCCACAGAATTGCTGTGTAAAAAAAGACACGTGTTTTCCTTCTGGGTCCCACAGAAATGATGAAGGGAAAGCTCACAGCTGAAATAAATCCATTGCCTCCTTCGC
>JAFGNH010000092.1 GCA_016927115.1 Anaerolineales bacterium
AAGAGTGGGAAACCGGCAGAATCTATTTGAATGTCGGTTCGGACTAGAAGGACCTGATGAAATTACAGAAAATTCGTTGCAGAATCGCAGCAGAAGCGGGCAAGTGCCGCAGGTCTATAGAGCCTGCGGTTTTGTTAGCGCTTTAGCGAGTTGAGGCCAGGAAGTAAACTCTTGAATCTGGTTCATGCGCTGGCGTCATCATTGGTGGAAATCATCCTGCCGCTGAAGCTGGTAGAACGCGGGACAACAGCGCCGCCTTGCTCATAGCCCTGAGAGGTGCAGCGCTTTTCCCGGCGACACAGTCGAGAGTTGTTTCCTTAATAGCCGGTTTTAAACAATTTCTACGAAAATAACGATCTTCAAAGCATTGTACGTGAACGGGAATTTCACAGATTTCAAGGAAAAATTACCCGTTGTGAAATTCGCAGCTGAAGTATGTTAACGATGAGGGCTGCTTAAAGGGAAGCACAGCAGTTCTTACGGCGAATGGCTGAGATTACTCAAACAGTGATTTGATAGAACTGATTTCTTCTTCAGAAACAAGCTGACAATCCGTGATACATTGCCCGGTAGTCTGGGGATGATGCATCTTGTTTGGTTTTCAAGAGTGTCTACAGTTACGGCGGGCAGGTGGCTGCCAGATTGTCCAGCACAGGCGGTTTTTCCTGACGGAATCGGTCGGGAAGCAAGGCGACAACGATAGTTCACGCGGAATAGAGATCGGATTTTGGAACAAAGACAGCGTTCATCAGAAAGTATCAGTAAAGGAAATCTACTCCAGCCAGATTCCAGAAATCGACGACATCAAACTTCCCGGAACTATTATTTTGTCCTCGAACTGTAATTGCATTACGATGTCCAGCGAACTCCACGTCGCGGAGTTCACACAGCAGTTCTCCATTTAGAAATACTGCCAAATATTTATCAACTCTGACCGCAAGCAGGGTATTGTATCCTGAGGCAAGGTTGCAGTCACCATCTGCGATTGTTGCTGCGCTGTGATTTTCGATTACAGCCCAGGTGTTTTCTTCCCTGATCTCGATAACATAACCTGTATCCAGATCCTTAAAATATCCGACAGTCATGCCGAAGGCGGACAGACCGCGGGAACGTGAATTCATAAATTCGTACTGCAGCGCAAAATCCCAGGCATCCAACAATCCATTGACTGGAAATGACACTCCGGAAACGGTATGATCTTCTGGCATATCGGTGTCAGCAATGCTGTCTGAAATCTCAAAAGTACCATCAGACACCATGGTATATATAGCCCATCCTTCACTGGTGAGGCCCCAAACCATATCAGGGGTGGAAAAATCATCCGAGAAGGAGGGAGGGGTATTTTCGATATACGCGAGAATGGGATCATAGTAGACCGGCGTTTCTGTGAAAGCAGGGGTCTCAGTAAAAGCCGGCGTTTCTGTGTAATCTGGCGCTTCTGTCGGGGTATTAGTCGAAGCAGGCTTTTGAGTGGGAGGGTTCTCAGAAGGTTCTGCTATCTGCGTTTCTATTGGCGTGGATTCAGCAGCAGCCGGTGCCTTGTTCCCCGGTGGATTCCAGATCAGGAATACGGCTGCAGTAAGCAAAGCGAGTCCGCCCAGTGCAGCAGCAGGAACCCAAAGCTTCCTCTTACCGCCAACCTTGCCTGGAACTGCTTCCGGCAGGGGTTGGCGCCTGACATCGTGCACAACTTCGCCCTTGATCTCAGGCACAGCTTCGAGCCCGGGAATCGAGGAACCGAGCAGCGCCCTGACACTTTTTACCATATCGTTGATATGAGTCTTCCAATTGGGGGAATAGGCATCAAGCCAGTGGCGTGAGGATAGATGGAGCCGCATCGCGCCTTTCGGGTCGATATCCTCGATCCGGAAGGGCAGAATCGGTTTCCCTTCACTGACGGCATAATTGATCTCATCCAGGACACGCTGTGATTTGTTCGCGCTGCTGGAAAAGATCAGCACCATCAGGGAGGTCGTTTCAATGGCCTTTGTGATGGCTTGCCCCCAATCCGTGCCGGCGGCGATATCGCGCGGCGCATACCAGCAGCGGACCCCGGCTTGTTCAAGGGCGGCTACGATTGCATCCGCAACAACTTTATCCTTTGTTGAATAGCTGACGAAAAGATCATAGATCGGGGCGGGCTGGTTTTGTGGCGTCATTCCAAAGGCCTTTTCAGTAAAAACTCAGTCTTGAAATACGAAGCAGGGAGCTTGTAAAATCAATCCGCTTTTTTGGATGCGACAATATCCGACAGCGATTATTGAGAAAGCTTTTTATATTTTCGTGCCAGTCAGGGAGATTCCATGTATCCCTTTCGGATTGCTTATATGAAAGAGTCTTTTCTTAATCCTGACGGTAAACGATCATACGCTGAAGGGCAAATTAATGCAAACCTTTACGCAGTACACCGGTCGCCGGGCACAGGTTTTATACTATTTGGCTGGTTGGACGGTGGTGGGACCTGTACGGAGCAGTGGTACCCACTGCCCGATCCCAGGCACTATAAGGGGGAATGGTATTGGGTGAATTGTTCAGCCCTGATTTACGAAATCCAGCCAGGGCTTTTTTTCTGCTTAATAGGAAACAGGCTGCAGGACCTTGGGGAAAAAATTTCTGGGAGGGTGTAAAAATTTTCACGACAATCCAGTCAATTCAGTGAGCGGCTGGAGAATCCCGGATTCTACCCGGGCATTGTGGCGCGATATTTCTTTTCTATGTACACTGTTTTTCATTCATCCGCTGGAATTTTCGTCCCTGTTTCCCGAGGGGGAAATCAGCATCGCAGCCGGTTTGTTCTGGAGGTTTTCTTTAATGGCTGAAGGACTCCCTGAAGAATTTCATCCACCCATAGATGAAGACGATCCACCCAATGAGGAAACACACGCTGAGCCAGCAGTGCCCCCGCCTGCCGCAGAGGGACCCCCAGGAGCCACCCCTGAACTGGAGAAACCGCCAGAGAAAAAATCCAAGGGTGGAAAATCGCACTCGGATGCGGAGCGGCTGCGCTTGCTGCCTGCTGCTGTGTGGTTGTCGGCTCGCTGATCCTGAACAGCTCGGGTGGCGGTGGATATTCTTCCCCATCCAATTCTTCTCCCTCTGAACCGGGGGATGCGGGTATCCCCCTGTATGGCGATCCGTCGCAGCCGCTGGAAATTATCCAGACCACACCCCTGGAAACGCATGATGATATCGAGGCAGCATTTCAGACTATGGTGGAAGTTGATCCCGGGACGGAAGCGCTGTTGTCCTATGCCATGGAGAGCGGCGATATTTCATCGGGATACCAGACAATGGCAGGGGATAAGACGTGGTTTTCGAACGGTTCAATGTATGTGGCGCTGGTGGTGGGCGACGGGACGCCAGAGAACTCGGTGGTTGTGCTGCAAGCTTATATGGAGGACCGGGAGTATGGCAGTGGGGGTACGCTGCTGGCCCGCCTGAGTGGAACAGAAGACAATCCAACACTGGTATTGTATACACGGGAAGGGTCGGTAGAGATCGGAGAAGGGGGCGTGGTGAGTAAAGAATTCAGCCCTGATGTTTCACCTCTGGTGGCTGGAAATAGTATCACCCGTCCTTCCGGTCTTTCAGCACCGTGTTTGAATGGGAACTGCACAACATCCACATGGGATGACTATATGAGCTGCATCAAGGATGTGGCCGGGACACCGACCCTGGTAGGCCTGTCATGTGCAGCTTCATTGACGGCTTTGAAAGCTGCCTGGGGCACCGGCCCCTGGGGGGTGGGCGCAGCGGCAATTGCTGTGGCAGCAAGCTGCGGGGCGCCGTGGCTGTATTGTATTGCTTATGCCGGGGATGATGCACCGGTATATGAGGTATTGTCTGCTTCGCCTGATCCCGAAGGCCGCTTTGGGGTCTGCGTGTTTCAGGGTGAGCAGGAAGTGCTGCAAGTTTATCGGCCATATGAAGTGAGGATCAGCTGGGACGATGACCGCCGGCCGTTTGCAGATTACGGAGTGCGGACGGTGAACACGCTGCACTTTGGCGGTATGATGCAGGAATCCGCTACGGACTGCGGGGGAAACACGACGTATGCCGAGATCGACGTGCCGGCTTCGGAACTGATCGAGGAGTATCCCTGCGCGGACATCTGCGTTGACCCGATGGATGGTACGGCGCACTGCGACAATGAATCTGCTCCAACGATCACTCCTGCGGAACCGCCTGGGCCAGACCCGACTTCTGCACCGCAGCAGCGGCCGCAGGCCAGCGGCACCGTTGTGTATCAGGGATTGGTGGTATTGAGCTGGAACTGTCTGGATCTTCCGGTATGCGTGCCGTTGGAGAATGAAATGAGAATATCCTTCCCGTTGGAAGGCGGTCCGGTATCAGGTTTGATTGTGTACAGCCATCGTGAAAACTGGTCTGCCGATTGTCCGGATGGGAGTTTCAGCACCTTCATTGAAATCAACGGAACCTATGATGCTGCCAGCGGTGAGATGAGCGGCACCGCTCTGGTGAATGAGATTACCGATTCATACATGCTTGGCGGAATGGATAACTGTGAATTCTTTCATGATGATCACAGTTATGACGCAGAATTCCAGGCTTCGTATGTTCCAGGCGGCGGTGTCAGCGGGAAATGGATGTACCTCGGTTATGACAAGGGTGCTTTTAATCTAACCACTCGTGTCAGCGGACCGTAGAAGGGTCAGGCATAGCCAGCAACAAGTGCAGCAACGCTGCTTTATGTAAATTTTAAAAAAAACAGAAGGTAGGAGCAGGAGCATTGTGTAAGGATTGTTCCTGTTCACTTGTTCTCACTTTCGAAGCGCTTGCAGCTCCTTGCAACGTTCTGTACCCATGAACTCGGAGACGGCGCCTGTCGAGGATCCCTGACCGGAGAATTGATCACGGGCCAGGGTGTGGTTAGTGAACTGGTGATCGGGTCGGTTTCTGTCGGAATATATGTACTATTAATCCTGTCCGGCAGGGCGAAGCTTGATGTAAAATTCTGCTGGTTTTCCGTATGGTTCAGCTCGTGAGATGTTGGTACTTAAACCAGCACAGAAAAAAAGAACAGCAGGGTAACAGAAATTTATCATTTGAAAAAAAGCAGCTGTAATCGGGCTTTTCATAAATAGCAGAAAATATTCCGATGATGCTTGACAGCTGTTATTACACATGATATTAATTGGACTAATCATACGAAAGGAGGCGCACAACATGGTTTTCAACAGTTTCACAACCGTAATGCTGGCTGTTTTCCCAGCGCGAAGTGCGCCTGCCGCCTGCTGAACTTTTAGCGAGTTCAATTAACGGCCACGGGTGCCCTTCATTCCCGTGGCCGTTTTGTGTTAAACGGTCATGGGAAGCCCCTGTGGCCGTTTTATCTTTTCAGGCGCAGGCATTTGAGGAAGAGTAAAGAAAGGAGCAGCGATGATTACAGAAGTTATGGCTACAAATTCATGTTCGGTTCAGACCGGGAATATCGTAATGAAGGAATACCAGTACAGAACATAGAAGCGCTGCTTTACCCGGTGGCGCTTGAGGAGAAACGATGTATCACGATTCAAACACTGTCTATATGATCTTCAAGATTGAGCAGAAGCTCAATGAAGATAAGCAGGGCATTGCCCAACTCAGGAAAGAATGCCTCAGCCCCGGGACCAACAATTTCAGCAGTATTATCCGATGCATAAAAGAACGCATTGGAAAACGGAAGCGGTGGTCAGGTCAGGTGAAAGTTGCCTGAGATGGTAAGGAGTGATGGCATTTCTTTCGGGCAGGAAGCTCTTGATAACGAAAGCTGCAGATCGGATATCTGCAGATCGAAACGGCAGCTGAAGCCAGTGCGGGATGTGTGTAGTAGAACCACTTCTCGCATTGGCCCGGCGCCCATGGGCATAGTGTAAGGCGTAACTGCGCCGTGCACGAGAGAGAGAACATCATGTTGACGCATTACAATCTGATAGTCGAAATGACGGAGCGCCGGCGAGAACTTGAGCGCCTGATGTACGCGAATGGTCTGGTCAACCGCCGCATGTGCAACCATATTTACCGCCACCTGGCCGGTTGGCGCGATAGAAGTTCGCTTCGCAGCAAGCGTTTGAAGCTTGAATCCGCAGTGATCGAATCTTGACGGTAGATCAGAAGAGAAAGGACAGGCCCGGCGAGGTTTTTGCCGGACCTGTTTTTTTTTAATGGGGATTGTCACACCCTTGCATATTCTGCCGGGAATATTTGCCCTCGCACAGTGAAAACACACCCGCACAGCGAACGTCCGAAGCAACTCGTCGTTGTTTCCACCGTTATACAGGATCGTTCCAGGTGGTGCTGCATCGATCGCCTTTAACATTTCCGGCGGACGCTGAAGTTCACAGAATGCCTCTCGCACTGACAGAAGGTGGGTGCGCTGGCCATTGTTTTTCCTGGTACACAGAATTCTCACAAGCTGAAAACCACCGCAGCGCCTTTCCTTTGGAGCTGCGGTGGTTCGGGTTGTTTGACAGGGCAAAGTCCCGGGTATATAATCCCTATCTCCTGACCGGACGTCCAGTCAGGAGATGGGAGAACGATATGAATACTGATAATTCCCCGGATGTCGATAATGAGGCTCGCAGCGAACTCTACCAGGCTATTCTTGATGCAGCGCTGCAGCAGTTTGTTTCTGCAGGCTACCACGGCGCAAGTATGCGTGAAATCGCCCGTTTATCCGGAGCATCCAAGGCACTGCTCTATTATCATTTTCAGAACAAAGCCGATCTGTACTTCGGCTTACTGATTAGAAGCTTGACTGACCTGGGAACACTGGTGGATGAAGCCCGACGCACCGGTGCTGCTGCACGGGATCAGATGCGCGTCATCCTGAGCGGCATGCTCTCCTGGTCCCCTGAAAAACGCAGCCTTGTTACTCAGGCGCGCCAGGAGGTGGTGCACCTGGACCCGGAACAACGAGAAGTGTTCATGCAGAAGTTCCATCGTACGTTTATCGGCCAGATAGAAGCAATTTTGCAGGAAGGCATACAGAGTGGGCAGATCAGGGAAACTGATCCCATGCTCGCAGCACAGATTTTCTTTGGAATGGCTATGTCGCCGATGATGCCGGAAGGGCAAAGGGCAGGAGAGTCATCCCGGCGTCTGGCAGACATGATCCTGCAGGTATTTTTTGATGGGTTGGCTGAAGGTAGTGAAAAGTAGAACAGGAGGTTAATGAGGTATGGATGAGACAATGCGGATGTGGATGGAATCCGGGTTTAATATTTTTTACCTGGTTGCAGTTTGGAGTCTGGTTGTGCTGATGGCTGTGCGCCGTCGCAGGGGGACGGGGGCTGAGCAGCGAATACGCACACTGTTTCTGTGGATGTTTGTGCTTCTGGCGCTGGGCGATACGGGCCATGTGGGTTTCCGGGTTGTGGCGTATGCTCTCGGAGATGTTTATACGTCCATTAACATTGCCGGGGGTTCGATCAGCCTGATCGGGCTGGGATCCCTTTCAACATCGATCACTGTAACCCTGTTTTATATGTTGATGGTGCTTTTATGGAAGGAGCGCAGCGGCAAACAGATGTCTCCTTTTGCATGGTTTCTTCTTCTCTGCGGCGCAGCACGTTTGGTGATCCTGGCATTCCCCCAGAATCAATGGAGCGCGCTCGTGCCACCTTTCAACTGGTCCCTGATCCGCAACCTGCCCCTGACGATCCAGGGATTGGGCGTTGCTGCACTCATTCTGCGGGATGCGGCTGCTGCCGAAAACAGGCTGTTCAGGAAGATCGGCATCTGTATCCTGGTTTCGTATGGTTTTTACATGCCGGTGATCCTGTTTGTGCAGAAGGTTCCACTTATCGGTATGCTTATGATCCCGAAAACGCTGGCCTATCTGGCGGCCGCGTGGATAGGGTACAGGGGGTTGTTTACCGGCCCCGCCACACAGGAACTGACAACTTCAGGGGAAGCCTGAAAGTAGTGTGCCAGAGCGGCCGCGTAAGTACAGGGTCCCCAACACTTTTCAGCCATATGGCTTGAGCCGGGGGGCAATCAACTTTCCCTGGTCGATAATCCCGATACGGTCGCTGAGTTCCTGGGCTTCTTCCATATAGTGTGTGGTGTTGAGAATGGTGATTCCGTCGTGATTGAGTTCCTTGATCATATCGAAAATACTGCGACGGCTCTGTGGGTCGATCCCGACAGCAGGCTCATCGAGGAACAGAATTTGAGGCTGGGGCAGAAAACCAACCGCAATGTTGATGCGGCGTTTCATACCGCCGGAATATGTCTCGATGCGGTTTTCTGCGCGGTCTGCCAGGTTGACCTTGTGCAGCATTTCCTTCGTGCGTTCTTACAGAGTGGCTCCGCTCAGCCCGGCTATTCGTCCCCAGAAGAGAAGATTTTCACGCGCGCTGAGTGTGGGATAGAGGGCGATCTCTTGTGGAACAACACCGATCGTCCGTTTGACATCAAGCGGCTTTTTACGGGTAGAAAAGCCGGCGACCTCGATTTCGCCCCCATCCGGTTTCAGCAGACAGGAAAGCATGGAGAGTGTGGTTTTTTTACCGGCGCCATTCGGGCCGGGAAGGCTGAAAACCTCTCCGCGGTGGATTAAAAAGTCCAGCCCATCTACGGCAGCTGTATTTGAGCCCGGGCAGGTTTTACGTAAATGCTGTACCGGGATGATTTTTTGCATTTAAGGCTCCCTGGCTTCTTTGGTCTCTTCCGTCCCTATTAAATACATAAACGCAATCCGACATATACCGAAAGGCTACTAATTGCACGTGATCCATATGGACGGGGTCGCGAACGGTCTTCGAGGTTCAGACTATTGAAACGATTGGAAAACCTTCCTGGTTGAGATCGTGCCCATAGATGGTGGAATGTGGCCACAGCGCAGATTCAACTGATTCCCGGGATCATTTGATTTCCAGCACGGAAAGCAAATGACCAGGTGATGACAAGGTTCCAATTTGGTGGAATTCTTAAGGCCCAAACCCGGCCGGTATGCGTTCCTTTGGGCAGGTGGAAAGCCCCCATTCCAGAAGCAGCCGTGTTTGGGCCGGGCTGCGGCTGAGCCGGCTCAACCGGAATGAATAAAGCTCTTCAAGGCTGCAGTATGCGCTGACCGAAATAACAGGCTGCCGTACCGGTTCGACATACAGTATGTTTGGCTCTCCGGGAGTGGGCCAGAGCCCATAGACCCTCCTGCTGGTTCCATCCGGAAGCCGGCCATAGCTGAGATTATAGGCTCTGACACGGTCGTATGAGATGCGGTTGACCTGTACCATATCAGGGCTCAGCAGGCGAACGTCGTCACCGTTGTCATTCAGTGCGATTCTTGTCTGGCTGCGGAAGAAAACCGCAAAGCTTCCCGGCCGCAGGGTGATTCCAGGGATACGGAACGGGCGGGAACCGGCATCCTGCACATCGTCAAGATACCAGCTCTTCAGGAAGATAGCCCGGTCGCAGGTGTTAAGCAGTTCGATGAATTCATCATCCGTTGTTACGCCCCCGGTCCCCTCCCAATCGTATTTCGGCCGGATCAACACTTCATTGATCACAACACAATTGGGAACCCAATCCGGTTTGGGCGTGGGCAGCAGTACGGCATTTGCACTGCGCGGGGTGCCCTGTACCGGCTTCCCATCGGCGTCGAGGCCGTTTCCACCGTATCCAGGGTATGTGCCCCACTGGTGACTGCCTGTACTGGTTTTCCGTTCCATGCTGGTGCGCGAACCTGCACTGCCATATGGCCAGCTTCTATGCTCACGGCCGGCGGTGTCGATCACAGTCCCGAATGAATCTGTGAGAATCAGGAATTCGCCCTGGTTGCTGAGTGTTCCGCTGAAAAGCTGATCGGCCGGGATGGAGGTTATTGTGTTGTCATCTGTCCGTTCGAGGAGGAAATAGCCGGCGGGATGGATGGTTCCCTCAAGTTGTATGCTGATGTTATTGCCGTCGGTTAAAGACCAGCCTGCCAGGTTGACCTCCTTTTCACCCGGATTGGACAGTTCTATCCATTCATCGCTCGCTGATGCAAGGGTTCCTGCCCATGCCACTTCATTAATCAACACTGTAAGCGGTACGACGGGTGTCGCGGTAACAGGCTTTGGAGTAACACTCAGGGTCGAGGTGGGAGTGCGGGTTGGGACAACAGGGCTGCTGGGTTCCAGTGGTGAGCCGGGGACCGGGTTCCCATCCGCATCCATCCCAATGTTGGAGAAACTGCCGCACGTCTGCCAGCAGGCGGTATCATCCTTTGCACAGATCCTCTCCATGCTGGCGCGAGAGGAAGACAACCCTGCCGGCCAGTCTCCACCTGCGGTGTTGGCTGTGTCCACGATCGATCCCGAATCATCCTGCAGGAGAAGGGATTCTCCTGCGTTGTGAAGCGTGCCGGTATAGATTATGTTGGCTGCCAGGGTGTTGATAGTGCCGTCGTCGCTGCGCTCGAGCAGGTAGTACCCTCCGGCTGGAATGGATCCCTTCAGGCTTATTTCGATATCGTTGCCATCTGAGAGAAGCCAGCCGTCCAGCACAATATCGGTTACCCCGGGATTGTACAGCTCTAGCCACTCGTCATAGGCCGAGGCGAGTGTCCCTGCCCATGCGATTTCATTAATCAGAACGGTGGGCTTGCTCTCGGGCGGCGGGTTTTCCGGTGAAGCAGTGGGTGTTGGTGGTGTGATAACTGTGGAAGCCGTGCTGGTCGGCGAAGGTGTGCTTGTTGCGCCGGCGGTGGGCGGCGGAGTTGTTGTACCGGTTGGTGATGGTGAAAGCGTTGTGTTTGTACCGCTCGCGGAAGGGCAGGCCGATGGCGTGGGTGTCGGGCTTGAAGAGGGGGATAAAGTCGGCAGGTTGGTATCTGTTCCGGCAGCCGTGGGCGTAAATGTGGGTGTATCTGTAGCTGGAGACTGCTGGAAGGAATCTTGAAGAGAAGAGCCGCCGGGGAGTACCACAGCCCCCAGAAGCTTTCTGCGGGGTGCAGAGTCTTCTGATTGCTGCACCGGGATCAGAGGAGATCCGCGGAGCAGGGGTATTGGGGTAATAGCAGGGAAAGTGGCTGGTATTTTTGCTGGGGCTGGGATTGTATCCCCGGAGAGATCAACCTGTGCTGTCGGAACTGTAACTATGGATCCACAGTCCCCGGAGGCAGAGAATAAGTTCCATGGAAGAGCTGAAGGAGCGCCGCAGACTGTTGGGATTCGCAGCAGGTAAGCCTGTCCGAACCAAACTACCGGCCAGGTACCGGATGACAGATTCGCGGCAGGCTGATCCGCTGCGAGCGGTATGCTCCAGACCCTTCTGGCAGGCACAGATGCCTCGGGTTGTGGTTTAATGTGAATCCAACCTGGAATCACAGAGCCGGTCAGCAAAAGCAGGCAGACCGGCCGGAGAACATCCCATATTTGGGCCATGGTTTCCCCCCGGACGACCCTTGTACTATCCTTAATATATTCATAAAACGGCGAAAGTCAAGAAGATTTTTTTATGGTTTTTGAGGAGGTCGTATCCTCAGCAGAAGAACAAAATCTAAGCTGAAGGTGCAATACCGTGCACCTTCAGCTTAGAGAATCTAGCTTATTCCCAGGTAAGCTTTCTGCACCATTTCATTGGAGCGCAAGTTTTCAGCGCTGTTTTCAAGAATAATTTCGCCCGACTGCAGCACATAACCGCGCTTGGCGATTGAAAGCGCCATCAACGCATTCTGCTCAACGAGCAGAATGGTTGTACCGCTCTTGTTGATTTTTACAATAGTATCAAAAATACTTTCCACTAGTATAGGCGCCAACCCCATGGAAGGCTCATCAAGAAGGAGCAGGGTCGGATTAGCCATCATTGCGCGGCCAATTGAAAGCATTTGCTGCTCACCGCCAGAAAGCGTCCCTGCAGTCTGGGACCGGCGTTCCTTCAAGCGAGGAAAAAGCGAATAGACCTGATCAAGATCATCCTTAAAAGTGTCACCTTTTTGTGTATAAGCGCCCATCTCCAGGTTTTCGCGCACACTCAAGCGTGAAAAAACCCCCCGGCCTTCCGGCACCATGGAGATACCCTGGTATACAAGGTTGTGAGGGGGAGTGCTGCGGTTATCCTTGCCCTGGAAGCAAATTGATCCTTCACGAGGGGTAAGCAGGCCGGAAATGGATCGGAGAGTGGTTGTTTTTCCAGCTCCATTGGCGCCGATCAGGGTGACGATTTCACCTTCTTCAACTATAAGTGAGATACCATCCAGCGCCTGGATATTGCCATAATATGTATGCAGATCCCGGACTTCTAATAATGCCATGTTTCTATTACCTCTCAGATTCTGAAGGGGCTGACTCACCTGCATAGCCCCGTCCGAGGTATGCTTCAATCACTTCATCGTTTTGCTGAATATCGGATGGTGTGCCTTCGGCGATTTTTTTGCCGTAATTGAGAACCGTGATCCATTCGCTGATTCCCATCACAAGTCGCATATCATGTTCAATGAGAAGGATAGTGATACCAAGTGTGTCTCGAAGGCCCTGGATCAAGGCCATTATTTCCCTGGTTTCCTGCGGATTCATTCCTGCGGAAGGCTCATCCAGCAGCAGAAGTTTGGGGTTTCCGGCGAGAGCGCGTGCGATCTCCAGTCTGCGCTGAGCACCGTAGGGCAGGTTGCAGGCCAGGGTGTCTCCCAACGCTGCCAGCCCGATCCGTTCCAGCAGTTCAAGCGCTCGGTCCACCGATTGGCGTTCTTCATGTTCGAATCGTTTTGAATGGAAAACAGCATCGAGCACCGTGGCTTTCAACAGCGGCTGCTGCCCGACCAGGATATTTTCGATGGCGGTCATCTGCCCGAAAAGCCGGATATTCTGATATGTACGCGAGATGCCCAAACAGGCAATCTTGTCCGGAGTCAGACCAACCAGCTGTTTTCCAAGGAAGATAATATCTCCTTCATCCGGTGGATTATAGCCGGAGATGCAGTTAAAAAAGGTGGTCTTCCCTGCGCCGTTGGGTCCGATGATGCTTGAGATGGAATTGGGTTCGATACTGAGATCGAAGTTATGTACAGCCTTGAGGCCACCGAATTTTTTCGTTATATTGTTTGCATGCAAAAGTGTCATTCCGAAACCTCCCCGGGGCCGAGATCAGCTTCTTTGCTGCGATTTTCTACAAGCTGGCCCAGCTTCTGCCGTCGTGAAGGGATGAAGCCTTCGGGGCGGGCGATCATCATTATTACCAGAAGAAGTCCATAAAGCAGCATACGGTAATTGGAAAATTCACGCAGTACGTCCGGGATGGCTATAAGAATAATGCCGCCGAGAATTACACCTGGAATGCTGCCCATGCCGCCAATAATGATCAAACACAGCACGTTTACTGAAACCATCAGATTAAAATTGTCAGGGAAGATCGATCCCTGCCAGGCAGAAAAAATTACACCTCCCAGTCCTCCGATTGCAGCACCTATTGTGAATGCCAGTAATTTATACCAGGTTGTGTTGACACCCATACCCTGGGCAACCACTTCATCCTCGCGAATTGCCGTCCAGGCACGACCGATGCGAGAATTATTCAGCCGGTAGGTGAGGAATGTAACAAGTACCAGGACCACCAGGAGAAGATAGTAGAAGTGTTCCCCGGATTTTAATTCAAAGCCGAAAAAAACAGGCGAATCGATACCTATCAGCCCCTGTGAACCGTTGGTCAGATCTGTAAGATTAGTCGCCAGAATGCGGACAATTTCACCGAATCCAAGGGTGACGATCGCCAGATAGTCGCCGCGCAGGTGCAGGAGAGGAAAACTCAAAAGCACACCGGCAAGGGCTGCGAGTGCACTGCCGATAAAAAGCACTACCCAAAACGAAACGTGAAAGTCGAAGAAGTCAGATGCCAGCAGAGCATAGGTGTAGGCTCCGATCGCGTAAAAGGCCACATAACCGAGATTGAGCAGCCCTGAAAAACCGACAACAATATTCAGCCCAAGACCCAGGATAATGTACAGGCAGCTATAAGCCAATACCCGGATCCAGAAGGCGCTGCGCTGCAATGGGAGTTGGGGAAACAGGACCAATACAGCTGCAAGCGGCAGCATCCATGCGAGCGGGTAACGGTGCAGGAACTGGCTGATCGGGGCAAAGGAAGTTTTATTCATCATGCCATCCCTATAATTTCTTCTCGGTAAGGGCTTCACCGAGGATACCTGTCGGGCGGAAGATCAATGTGAGTACCAGCAAACTGAATGCAACGACATCTTTATAAACAGCTGGAAGGACCATCACACCTACCGCTTCGGCCAGGCCGAGTGCATACCCCCCAAGCATGGCTCCAGGTACATTCCCGATTCCACCCATTACTGCGGCAGTGAAAGCTTTGATCCCTGGCACAAAACCCATTGTTGGCCTGACCTGGAAGTAGAACATACCTACCATGACACCGGCGATTCCAGCCAATGCAGAGCCGATCAGGAAAGTCTGTGAGATGACACTGTTAACGTTGATACCCATCAGAGTAGCTGAATCTTTGTCTTCAGCAACCGCACGCATAGCTTTACCCATTCGGGTATATTTAACGAGCAAATACAGAGCGATCATAATCAGTATCGAGATAACCATGATGGCGATCCTGCTGTATGAAATGGTGATTTCACCCAGAGTGATACCGTTTGTTCCAAGCAGGCCTGGATAACTTTTAACACGGGCACCACCAAACTCCGCAGCTATATTAACAAGCGCCATGCGCCACGTTTCTGGAAAAATAAAAAATGATCCAAAATGAATGCTTGTAATCCCACTGATAATATCGGGGACCAGTCGGACAAGTTCCTGAAGAAATATTGAAATACCGATTGCGCTGATTAGCGGAGCCAGGCGGGCGGCACGTCTCAGCGGCCGATAAGCGATCCGCTCGACAGCCACACCGGTGAAGGCAGCGCCCGCCATTCCAGCAAGAAAGGTTAGCAGAATGGTCAATACGGGGCTGAATTCGTACAGCCCGGCCTCCATCAGGCGGTTCAATGTAAAGAGCCCGATATAGGCACCCATCATGAAGATTTCTCCATGGGCAAAATTGATCATCGTAAGTACACCGTACACCATGGTGTAGCCCAGGGCGATCAGAGCATAAAAACTGCCTACTGTAAGGCCGTTGATAATTTGTTCAATAAAAAAAGTCCAGTTAAAGTTCATAGCTGCAGCCAACCTGATTGTAAGATTCTTGTTTCTGACCATGATCCAGGCGTTGCATAAAGATGCAGACAGGTATCGGGGAACAGGCTGTAAAAAGGAAAATAACCTATTCTCATCCAGAATAGATATAGTGCTGGAGAGTCAGAGTCTGGGGGGTGGCACTGGTGCCGCCCCCCAGCTATCAGTTTACCCGAAAAACCTGATCCTAGTTGGTGAAATCAACGGTCTTAATTTCAACAAAGTCGCTATCAACAACCTGGGACAGGGTGATGGACACGACGCCGAGGTCACCGGTATCAGTGAACTCCATATGGCCGGTAATACCGTCATAGGGCGTTTCACGCATAGCGTCAGCAAGGGCTTTCTTGCCTATTACCAGATTGCCGTCAGCATCGACGGTAGCCACAGAAGCAGCTGCGTTAAGCAGGACAGTAGCTGCGTCATAAGAGCCGGGGCCGTACGCAATAGGTTCGCCGTATTTTTCGGTGAAGCGGGTTTCCCATTCGTCGTAGCCTGTTGCGCCGCCAACAGCGCCAAAGGTGAAGTAAGCACCTTCTGCTGCACCGCCGGAGCCATCAACAAACACTGGTTTGGATTTTATTCCGTCTGGCCCGAAGAATACACCTTCAAAGCCAGCGCTGCGCAGCTGGTTAACAATCAATGCAGCTTCAGCGTCCATGCCGCCCCAATATACTGCGGCCGGATCGTCTGCCATCACGGTGGATATCACGGCGCTGAAATCGGTGTCACCGCGGGTGATGCCCTGTATGGTGGTCACGGTTCCGCCGGCTGCCTCAAATTTACTGGCAACTGCCTCACCAAGGCCTTCACCATAAATGCTTTGGTCGTGCATTACAGCCAGAGTAGTGAGCCCAAGTTCACCGGATATGTAGTCAACTGCTACAGTTGCCTGCAGATCGTCATTGGCGATGGTACGGAACAGGTTTTCATAGCCACGTGCGGTGACAACTACTGCGGTGGACGATGGGGTTACCATCACCATATTATGTTCAGCATAAATATCTGAAGCGGGGACAACAGAGCCGGAGCACATCGGGCCGATCACACCGATGACGGAAGGATCTGCCACAAACAGCTCAGCTACGGTTACTCCGGGAGCGCCTTCGCAGCCGTCATCACGGCCTTCAGCTACCAGGGCCCAGCCCTGGATATCGCCCATGTCTTCGACGGCCAGTTCAACGCCGTGGAGCATATCTTCGCCGTAGGCAGCATAGCCGCCGGTCAGAGCGGAAGAAAGGCCGACCTTGATTTCGTCACCAGGGGCAAAGACATATTCTCCCCAGGGGTCACCAGCAGTGTCAGCGTCTCCGGCACCAGCAGTATCGGCGGCCGGTGAACACGCGGCGGCGAGTAGGCTGATGATCATAATAATTACAATAAAGAGAAATTGGCGGTTTCTCATGAGTATCTCCTCCTATAGTTTTCTGATTAGTATCTGGTTCTACATCACAGCCTGATTGGTGCGGTGTTTGGAATATTGCATCACCTCCTTTAATAAAATCGTGGTCTTCTCCTTTGGCGAAAGGTAAAGAAAAAGCTCTCATCCTTATTAGGGACGAGAACTTTACGATCTCGCGGTACCACCCTACTTCCCGCAAAGCGGGCTCTCGGTCAGGATCCATATTACGAACCCCGGCTCCTGGTAACGACAGGTTTCTCGGCGTACCTACTGAGGTGATTACAACCACCTGTTCAGGTTGCAGCTCCGGGAGGAGTTTCTTCCTGCTGGCTGCCCGGCTCACACCATCCCGGGTTCGCTGAAATGCGACAGTGAAGGATTACTGGTTCCCATCAAAGCTTTTAATATATAAATTGGGCTTTTTTACCACGGGAATACTTATTAATCAATAGTAATTACGGTAAGAACCCGGAAAATCACTAAATAGTACACTTAAAACAGGGAGCTTAGGGCATTATGTAAACTTATGATGGATTCAAACTTGTACTGGGCAATTTCGAAGTCCATTTCCTGCAGATCCGGATTGGGGATTGCAATGCTGACCATCTCTGCCGCCACAGCCGCCTCCAGCCCAACCGGAGAGTCTTCCACCGCCATGCAGTCTTTCGCCGGTATACCAAGCCGGGCAGCTGCTTCCAGGTATACATCCGGTGCCGGTTTCCCCAGGGGAACATCGTCGCGTGTGACGACCGCCTGGAAATACTGTGCAAGCCCGGTCAGTTCCAGTACGCGTAGAACATAGTGCCGGTGGCTGTTGGATGCGACAGCCAGCGGGAGTGAGCGGGAGGAAAGATCTGCCAGCAGGGCTTCGGTCCCTTTCGTGACAGGGACACCATGTTCAATCGCCTCCAGAACCCGGCGCTGGTGGTCCTGAGATATTTCTTCGGCTGACAGCGGCAGGTTCAGTCTGGTGCGGATGAATTCAGCAGAGTTGTGAGTGCCGATTAAACTTCGGTAATCATCATCGCCCATTTCTTTGCCAAATTCCTGAAGAAAATCCAGCCATGTTTTCCATGAAACTCGCTCGGATTGAACCAGGACGCCATCGAGGTCAAAAATTACAGCTTCTATCTGTCGCTTCTGCAGCACAACACCTCCATACGAGTGATCGGGTAAGTGTTAACCGGGCGGGATTTTAACATATTTAAGCAGTAAGTGGAATTAGGGGATTCCCTGAACTATCTTAGGAATGCTTACGGTATATAGCAGACCTATCTGTAAGCAGATTTGTTTTGTTGATGCAGCAAGAGGCACAAGTACTCAATTCCTTTCTGTAGGGCTGAACTTGGATGGTGCCCGGCTTGATTCGTTGTATCATAATGACAGGTAATATCCAATGACGATCCATATGGCACCTTTGTAGAAAGTCCAACATGATCCAGGGGGGGGAGAGAGCCATGGCAAAGAAACCAATCCATGAATCGACAATCAGCTTTGAGCCCAATCCGGTTTTCCACGAAGCAGCCTGGGAAGTACCTACGCATTACCGTGTCCTGGGACGGGAACCGCGGACAACGCATCCTTTCTGGACCTATGAGGATATTTTCTGCCAGCCCGAGAAGCTGGAAGCCACCCTGGCCGTGCCTGATGAACGTTTTAAAGAGATAGCACAGAAGTTGAAAAAGAAAGGGATTCGAAGGCTTCTCTTCAGCGGTGTGGGATCTTCCCTTAACCTGGCGATGGCGGCTGCTCATGCTTTCTGGCAGATTGCTTCCTTTCCGGCAGATTGGGTAGACAGCTCAGAGGCGTTAATTGGTGATATGGTGCTGGACACGGAAGGTCTGGCAGTGGTAGGGCTTTCGGCTTCCGGTAACACATTGGAAACAGTGGAGCATATTCGAGCGTGTCGGGAGAAAGGCTGCCTTACACTTGCGTTTGTGAACACGACTGATACCCGGTTGGTGGAGGCGGCTGAAATCAGTTATGTGGATCCGGGGGGATTTGGCATACTGTGGGAAACCAGTGTCCGACTGGCTGCTGTGATTCGTCTGGCAGCAGCAGTTGCCAGTCTGCAGAACAGGGATGAAGAAGCGAAGGCAGTTCTGGCCGGGCTGCAGCAGATGCCGGCGTTGTATGCACGTGTGCTGCCCAGGCTTGATGTCCGCAGCTCCAGTCTTGGTGAACTGATCGCCGGACAGAAAGCAGCAGTCATTGCCGGTTCCGGGAATCAGAGCGCCATAGTGCATGAAATGGCGCTGCGGTTTATGGAGATGGCATTCTTTCCCGTCTGGCCGGACGGCCTGGTTAATTTCCTGCATGGCTGCATCGGCTTCCTGACCTCTGATGTGGCTACCATTCTGATTGCGCCTGGGGACAGGACACGGCCATATGCCCGCCGCCTGGCTCAAATCACCCAGGTCACAAAATCACCGCTGATTGCTGTAATCGATGAAGAGGATCGCGCAGTCGGGCAGCTTGCGGACGGAGTGCTGCGTATGCCGCAGGTGCACGCAGCCTTGAAGCCGCTGCTATACCTGCTTCCGGCACAACTCCTCCCGTACTACACATCTATTGCGATCCCGGGCGGCAACCCGGATATCCGCAGGACCAATCAGCCTCGTTTTGCCCGCGCGTATGCGCTTGCTTTTCCGCCAAAATCGCATTAGGGTGGACTGGTACCTATCAAACTCAACAGAAATTCTCGGAGGATAACGCCAGATGAAAAACTCTGTGCTATATAAGGAAATCTTTGAACAACCGGATGTGATCGAAAATTTTCTCCAGGCTGAGTGGCATTCCGTTGACAAGCTTGCCCGTGATCTGCAGGGTTCTTTTGATCATGTTTTAATCGCTGCCAGGGGTACATCTGACAATGCAGCACGATATGCCAAGTACACCTGGGGATCGTTCAACCAGCTTCCTGTGGAGCTGGCCGCGCCGTCTCTGTTCACGCTGTATAAAAGACCGCCGCGCATGCCGCGTACGCTGGTTCTGGGCATTTCGCAATCAGGCCAGTCTCCGGATATTGTCGCTGTTATGGAAGAAGCCAGACGGCAAGGCCTTCCTTCAATTGTTATCACCGACTACCCCGAATCGCCGCTGGCAGTTCAAGCAGATCATGTGATCGGTTTGCACTGCAACGGGGAGAAGGCGGTATGTGCGACCAAAACGTATACCACCTCGCTGACAGCTATTTCACTATTGAGTGCGTTTATGGCGGCGGATAGCAGCCGGCTTGAACAGATCCGCAGCCTGCCTGCGTGGATGAAGCAGACACTGGAGATGAACGATCATGTGGCAGCCAGTGCCGAGCGCTACCGCTACCTCGAACACTGCGCGGTCATCGGGCGAGGCTATAACTACTGTACTGGATTTGAATTTGCCCTGAAAATCCAGGAGCTCACCGGGATTGTGGCTGAGCCATATTCCTCGGCCGATTTCCGCCACGGCCCGATCGCCATGGTGGATGCCGGAGCGCCGGTTTTGGCGATAGCTCCCGGCGGGATGATCTTCGATGATATGGTCAAACTGGCCAAAGAGGTTCGCCAGCGCAATGGTGAGCTGCTGATAGTTTCCAACGATAAGGAACTTCTCGGGATGGCCCGGGTGGGGATGGAGATCCCCGGGGATGTGCCTGATTGGCTGACTCCGATGGTGACCATTCTGCCCGGCCAGTTGTTTGCCATGTATCTGGCTGCAACGATGGGGATCGATGTTGATAAACCGCAGGGGCTCTCTAAAGTAACCGAAACCTGGTAACAGCTGAAGATCCAATCTGGAGTGCCGGGCGGGAGGGCCAGGTGTCTGCCAAACAGGCCTTCATACCCTGGCCGGCCAGACGGCCGGCGCTCCTTATCGGAACTCACGGTTGTCTCCTGCGAATAGGAAAGGCTGTCCATGTCTACACTCTCTTCAAGCCAGTCCCATCAGGACGAAAAATTTGAAAACATTACCCTGGAAGCAGGGGAGACCCTCACAGGTGAATTTGTTGAATGTGCGTTCTCCAACTGTTTTTTTTCGGGAGTTTTACTGAAACACTGCCGGTTTAACAGCTGTATTTTTACCAACTGTGATCTGAGCCTGGCGGATATTTCCGGGAGCGCCTTCCCTTCAACGCGTTTTGAAAAGGCAAAACTCATTGGAATAAACTGGACGAGTGCTGATTGGGGTGCCCTGGGAATCGGAACACCGCCGGTATTTTTAGAGTGTGTGCTCAACCACGGCACGTTTATAGGTGTGGATCTTAAGGGTACACAGATTCTGGATTGTGTTGCCAGAGAGGTTGATTTTCGCGAAGCAGATTTATCCGGTGTAAAGTTCGGCAGGACGGATTTTTCAGGCAGTTTATTTGGTCAAACAAATCTATCGAAAGCGGATCTCAGCCGGGCATACAGTTATGCTATAGATCCGGGCGCAAATACCCTGGAGGGGACAAGGTTTTCCATGCCGGAAGCCCTTTCATTGCTGTACAACATGAATATTGTGCTGGATGAAAGGCTGGATCTCGAGCGGTGAATCCCCTGAATTTTTCCCGGTTGAGGGTTGAAAGTTTTACCGCCGCATTACCGCAGATATGAAAGGAGGCTGGTGTTTCCAGCCTCCCTGGATAAACTATATTCAATTGTTGGTCTTTTTGCCGGGCGTTAGAACGGCAGGTCTTCTTCCTGATCCGGACTGCTGCCAGGACCGCTGTCCTCGCCCATATCTCCGCCTTCGCCACGGGAGCCTATAAAGCGGACCGTGTCAGCCCGTACCTCGAATGAAGCGCCCGAGCTGCCGTCTTTGCGTTGGAAGATACGGGGATTGCCGCTTTCGTCTCCCTGCAGAATGCCTTCAACCAGGACCTGACGGCCCTTGCTCAGGTACTGCTGGCATGCTTCTGCCTGCTTACCCCACACGGATACACGGAACCACAGCGTTTCTTTAACCTGGTCTCCGTTATTATTGGTGTAGGTGCGGTTGGTGGCGACGCTCAGGTTGGTGACAGCGACACCGGATGGCGTAAAGCGCATCTCCGGATCACGCCCAAGATTGCCGACAAGAATGATTTTATGGAACATTTTGATCTCCTTTTCGATGGGGGGAAAATTTCGGTTTCGACCCCGTGGGCCGCATCAGTTTGCGATACCCCAACGGTGTAAATCAGATTGTACGGTATGTTTTATCGGAGTGCAATCATTTGTATCGATTACCGCTAATCAGCCCGCCATACAGCGCTGGAGCCCCCGGCCGGCAGAGTATTCGGCCTTGCTCTTTTATGTTATTGGATGAGAATCAATTTCACACGTAGGGCTGGAAGGAGAATGCCTCCCTGCCGGGCGGACAGGAATAAAGTGCTAGTGTACGGTTGTATGGATCATCCTTTATACTTCTGGTAAGCAGGAAAGGAAAACCTATGAACCTGGAGAGGCAGCGCAGAAAACGGTGGAAGCTTGCAGGGGGACTGATACTTCTTGTGCTGACAGCTGCCGGGCTTGTTTCCTGTCAGCGTTCACTGCTGGAACTTGTGCTGCCCCCTACAGAAACCGCTACGCCCACCCATACGTACACGCCGACTTCAACTTTCACTCCCAGCACCACCCCGACGGCGACCCCGACGACAACACCTTCACAGACACCCACACCTACACCCACAGCGACTTCGGTGGATCCGTGGGGCAGCTATCCCGGCCCTTCAGATGATTCGGCGGGTGATATTCCCCGTGAAGTTCCACTGCTTGTGATGCCTGAGGATGCAGTCCATATAGCGGTGCTGGGTTCTGACTATCGCTCCGGCACCTACGGCTACCGCACGGATACGATGGTGATCGTATCGCTGTTTCCCGGCGAGGCAAGGGCCGTGATGGTTTCTATCCCGCGCGATCTGTACGTGTACATTCCAGGCTGGAAGATGCAGCGGATCAACGCCGCCATGCCTCACGGGAAGTTCGAGATGCTTTCCGACACCATCCGGTACAGCCTCGGCATCGACCTGGATTACTACATCATGACGGAGTTCTGGGCTTTTGAGAAGGCTGTGAATATGCTGGGAGGTATCGATGTAGCCTCCACTGGATGGCTGGGTGATGAATGCGGCGGAAAATTCTATTCGTATGCACCGGATTCAACCTACCATATGGATGGGGCTGCTGCTCTATGCTATGCGCGCATGCGCAAGCGCAGCTCCGACTATGACCGCACCCGCAGGCAGCAGGAGCTTATCGCAGCCTTTTTCGATAAGATCATCAGCATGGATGGCCTCTCCCGGGTACCGGAGTTGTATGAGCTCTATGAACATACCTTCTACACAAACATGACGGTTGAGTCAGTCGTCGAACTGGTTCCCCTGGCAGCTGAACTGGCGCTGCATCCAGACCGGATCGAGCGCTACCGGATCGACCAGGATAAGGTGATACCCTGGCGGGTACCGACTACAGGAGCCGCGGTATTACTGCCTGATTTCGAAACCATTCAGGAGATGCTGCACCAGGCGTATCCATACTGAGAGACGCTGAATACGCTGATGAACACATCGTATCCGAGGTGTGTTGTTGTTCCCGGACCGGATCGGCGGCAGGTATTCTGGTGGAACCCCATATTACACAGAAGGAACATTGACAGCGCTGATCTCTTCGTTGTTATCGAAGTGCGCTGTTAAAAACTTAACAGGATATATCAGGCAGGCTTTCTGGTCCGATATACTTCTCACCTGCAGATGGTCTGTCGGATTCAGAATCCGCCCGGGCTTGAAAAGTACAAGCAATATGATCTGAAAACCCGGCGGAATCTCTGGTTCACTTGTTCCAATCGTACAGCAGATACACCGCGCCGGTTTCCTCACCAAACGGATAGCTTATCTCACCGGTTGAGATATCCATCATAAACGGCGCTTCGGCATATGAAAGAATTTGCTGTGAAAACGGCCCCCACAAAAGCTGTGAATTCCTGCCGGGCCAGTTCCACTGAAACAGCAGGGCTCCGGTATCGGCATCCAGAATCTGCAGGAAGGTTTGTGATTGATCCTGGTCGTATTCCTGGAAGGCAAGCATATGGCCGTCGGGCGACCAGCGCAG
>JAFGNH010000011.1 GCA_016927115.1 Anaerolineales bacterium
CCCCAGCACACTGGCAGCCAGTTCCTTTGCCAGCTCCGGATCAGTCTGTGGGACAGCGTCGGGGTTGGTCCATGCTTCGGCCAGCTGTGAGATGAGACTGGCTGCCGGAACACCATATCCGTATACGGTCTCCGCCACGATCTGCTCACGATCAAGAGCAAGGCTTACTGCCTGGCGCAGTGTTTGATTGTCGAAAGGTGGTTTGTCGTTGTTGAAGAACAGGTAATGCGTGGTGAGCACATCCTGAGTGAGGAGCACGAGTGAATCATCCGCCAGAATGATCCCCGCCTGGCTGGGCTGGAGGCAGCCGACATCGGCGATGGCGTCCACTTCGCCGGATTGCAGTGCCTGCAGCCGTGTGGTGGCATCAGGGATGTACTTGTAGATGATTCGCCCGGTGAGTGCCGGTTCACCCCAGTACGAGTCATTTCTTTCAAGCACGATGCTGCCGTCGTCGAGAAGGCCAGCGAATTTATACGGTCCGGTGCCGTAGGGAATGGGAGTCTCACTGTCTGCCTGTTCAAAGGTGGCGGGTGAGAGCATCGCTGACTGGAAGAACACCAGCAGGTCGGGCAGGGCCGGTGTAGGTTCGGTGAGTATGATTCTGAAGGAGAGGTCATCGATCACTTCCATGGAATCAAGTGTCGGAAGTGGGGTGTAATTCTCATGGATTCCCATTAAATTCTGAACCGCCACTTCTGCAGTAAGCGGGGTGCCGTCGTGGAAGGTGATACCTTCACGCAGGTGGAAGGTCCATTCGGTCAGATCGTCATTCGGCTCCCAGGAAGTGGCCAGGTATGGCTGTGGGTTGAGGTTCTCATCAGGATACACCAGCGGTTCCCAGACCATCAACGAGCCGTGGATTTTGTGCCATTGGGTATTTCCGTAGTACAGGTCACGCCCGACAGCGATAACGACTTCTTCGGACAGTTTTAGCTCGGTGCTGGTTTCCTGAGCTTCTTGCGGGCCCGGTTCCTCTGATGGCTCGGCTTGCTCTGTGCCTGCAGTGGGTTCGGCTATAGCAGGTGGTGTGTCACCAGCAGTATTGCAGCTGCTGACCAGCATGGCAAGCAGCACCAGGGTTATCCAAAGAATTCGCCGTTTTTTCATGTTCCTGTCTCCCTATACACAATTTAACTGCGGCAATCTTTTTTCCTGCATAAATGAGGAAGGTATCTTTGCATATCTCCCTTGGATTGTGACAAGGGCGATCGTGCGTCGGGAAAAGATACCGATAGAACCATTTCGTTTCTCTGCCAGTGACTCAAGAGCAGCCTGGAGGTGGAGATACTGCTCTGTTTTGATCCTCAGTCTGTCCGCCCACCAGTCAACCATTGCACCTTCATCGGGAAAGACATAGTTATTGGAACAATCAAGCAGTTGGAGTTCATATTGGAGGTCTGTTTCAGTGAGCAGCGGCTGCAGGCAGTCAAGCTGCGGCGGTACAGCGTGTGGTGCATTGACGAACTGCTCATAAAGCGACCGGCTCCAATCCGTGCTCTCGCCGGTTCCAAGAAGAATGATCAATTGGGATGAATGATCAACCAGTTCCTCAAGGACGGGGAGGATGTGTTCCACATTGTATAGTGCAAAGGAAGCCAGGGTCAGATCGAAGGGGCCCATATGGGAGAGGAGGCGGAGGCTGTTTTCGATGCAGTCAGGATGGATGCAGACATTGGAGAGAAGGTTGCGGTCGAGGTTGCTCTGCAGTGCGTCCCGCATGCCTGGGGCCGGTTCTACAGCGACCAGTCCGGCACAGCACCGGGCAAGTGGAATGGTGAACGCACCCGTGCCGGGCCCAACTTCAAGGATACGTGATTCGGGGCTGATAAATGGGAGTATGTAAGGAAGCGTCTGATCCACATAATCGTTGTGCAGCACCCAACTTTCGTACCATGCAGCCATCTTGCTCCAGATTTGCTGCTGGGGCTGCTGCTGTGCTCTGCTGGCGAGTACCCGCAGTTTCCATTCTTCGGAAGGGTTCATCGTTGTCCTGTAGTTTCGGCAGCATGTGGTTCAAGTGGTGTCAGGTCTTTCCTGCTGCAACGTTCCGTTATTGCAAATTATTGCATTAAGGCTATTTAAACACAAGATGCAAAATGGGGCAAGCAGGGATTCGCCAGAAAGAGGGAGCGATGGAATTGTGAAAACAATTCCAACTGTATTGAAGGTGGAAGTGGTAAAGGGGTGGGTTCCTGGGGGCCGGCCAAATCAAAGGTGCTCTCGGATAAGAGATATTTTGAACCGGGGTCAATATCTGGAGCCCGCCCGTACAGTGCAGGAGCGGTTTCCTGGGGGCCGGCCATAGTACAGGCACTTACGAATAAGAAATGCCTTTTGCCGGAATTATTATTATTAGGAACCCGCCCGTACGAGGAGTGGATCCGGAATCTTAATTATGGGGGAGGTTTCCTGGAACCTGCCCATATGGGGTGCCGGGGTGGAAGTGGTGAAGGGGCGGGTTCCAGGGGGGCGGCCAAATCAAAGGTGCTCTTGGAAAAGAGATGCCTTGAACCGGAGTCAATATCTGGAACCCGCCCGTACAGTGCAGGAGCGGGTTCCAGGGGGCCGGCCATATTAAAGGCACTCACGAATAAGAAATACCTTTTGCCGGAATTATTAGTAGGAGCCCGCCCGTATAATTATGGAAGCGGATCTCCGCAGTCGGTGAACCAGCGTACACTGTTGTCACCAGGCAGGCTGAGGTGCAGCTCCTGCAAGGAAGTTTCACCTGCAGCTGAAAATTCAACACTAGCGGTGAAGGTGGAGTGAACGACTTCACTCAAGCCGTCTCGTTCCCAATCCCAGCTGCCTTCCCGGGTCAGGTCGACGAGAGAGATGCTTGTCGGAGTTTCGGTGACTGCTTGAAGGTAAGCCCTGCATGTGTCTTCGCCATAGCGTGTGATTACAGCAGGATCCAGCAGGGTGTACAGAGATTCGGTATCCTGCTCCTCGAATGCAGCATTGAACGCTGCGATGAATGAGTCAGCAGCGGAGCGTTCACCTGCAGTGATACTTGCAATTGACTCTTCCTGTGTGGTATCGTCCGGGCCTTCGTAGGTGCCGGTTATGCCGTACACAATGGGGAAGCCACCCGGTAGTTCTCCATTTGCACCCATAGTGTAATCACCCGTCAGAGTCCCATCCTGGATTAAACCCTCGAATGTAACAGATATGTTTGCATATCCTGCAACTACACCACTTCCCTCTGCATAGAAGCTGCCATCCTCTTCCAGCTCGCCAGAAACATCAACCCAGGGTGGCTCTCCTTCGAAATGGATGCTGCCCTGTCTTGCCAGCACCCGGAATGTTTTGAGCAGCTGTACGAAAGGATGGTGCTCCTGGCCTTCTTTGACCACACTTTCAAATAGCCAGACTCCAAAATGAGAGAGGCCTCCACGATCCTCCGGTTTTTTGATCAGGGATATCAGACCTCCCTGCACCTGCACCTGGCCGGTGCCCTGGCAGGGTTGGGATTCAAAAGGCCCTTGTTGTACAACCACAGCGGGATTGGCTGCATTGTCCGGCACATCATTCGGATGAACATAGGCATTACCGATGCCATCCACGGAAATCTGGATATTCCATACGTCCTGTTGGAAGTCGAGATACTGTTCTTCGAAAATCGGGAAAGTACCAAGAACGAAGGCAGGTCCGCCGCTGGCGGCATCCGGAAGGACGGCGATCTCGAGCTGTTCTGTATTGAGAGGGCTGAGGGCTATGGTGCCGCCGGGGTCTACTTCAACCGGTGGAGTATTAGTAAAACCCCCGGTGAGTTCCGGTATGCATCCACTCTGTTCGAGGGGGGGTGTATCCTGAAACTGCTGGCCAAGCGGATACCATTCAACAAAATAATCCTCAATTTCACCCATTTCAAAGCCGGAGTCCGTCCCGCGCCCATCCCAGTTCTCCATGCCGACCACATCCCGCACGCGTTCTGATGTGACCGTGCTGCGCACCCAGAATGGGAAGGTGAGGCGCCCCCAGGGAGTGCCCCCGGAGGGAAATTGAAAAGCTGGTGAGATCAGCATCTGTGTCTCGCCGGGAGCAAGCGAAACGCTGACGTCCTGTGCAATCCATTCACCGTGCCCCCACTGCCCATCCTGGTTCAGGTCAATCAGCAGGTTCCAGTAGATAGGGCTGCTATAGGTCGCAGTATCAGCAGCGGATACGGATGTAATCCACAGACCCAGGGGTGGATAACCAAAAAAGACCAAAATACGGGCGTTCATAGGAATAGAGTAGGGCGGTACGGGCTGGCAGCCTGTGCTGTCGGGATTGTGTGTTCCATTTTCGCGATCGCAGTCTGCCTTGCTGGCCTGAAGATTCAGATTTGGAACCTGGTCGGGATCGTTTGGATCATCCGCATCCTCTTCCAGACTGGGGATATCATCGGATGAGGAACTTCCAAACAATGGGCCGATCCAGAATTCATCCACATCGATAGTGAACGGACCCGGTGGCTGGCTATCGGCTAGTGTGGGAAAACGGGCTGATGTGCCAAGTGAGCTGTATGTAAACACATACGGGCCCCCACCTGCGCCGTAGTAGCCGGTATCCATTCCCTGACTTCCATCCGGGGCATCCCCATAATCTCCAGCAAAAACAACTGGTTGAGTGGGCTCTGGGGTGGGTCTGATGGTGGGAGTTGATAGTGGCAGGGGAATGTTCGGCGTGCATGAGACAGCGAAGGCCAAGGTAAAACACAGTGACAGTCCTGCATACAGAACCTTGCGAAAAGTCAGACGCATAACAGCTTCTCCTGTGCCATTCAGCAGAACGGAGAGTGTATTTGTCCCGTATCTACGGGACATCGGGAGAAAAGCTGCCAGATGGCCGTTTACTTGCCCGCCTTCTTTATGGGTGGTCCCCTCGATCAGAATGAGAAATAAATGATGGTCGCTGTCCCCCGTTCCTTGTTTGCTAGTTTACAAAAAATGGAAATGAATAACCAGCGGCTTGACCCGTTCTGGATACCTGAAAGAGCAACCAATCAATAGGAAAAACATATATATCTTACACTATTGGAAGGAAAAGGACTTCATCAGGATGGCTTCTTCTTCAGACGGTATTAATGGTGAGGCCAGACATGATTCTCCAGTGGTTTGTCTGCCGATACATGGGTAGTTCGGAATTATCTGCTCATTGAGCACTCTCGACGTGCTGATAACCAGGAAGCGCAGAGGAAGCTGGTTTTTGGGAGATTTTTACTGAAACGGGGTATCGGCCTGTGTTACTGTAAAGGGGCGAGGGTTCTGAGTTTATTATTCCGGGTGGGAAAGACAAACGGGTGTCAGACCGCTGTAATGAATCTGTAAAAAGTACATATGAAGGCTGTGCTGTCCTGGAAAGCCTGCAGTTCAGTAGGGCAATGATTTATAAACTCAGACAAATCTTATGGATTATATATACTTTGTACACAGCATAAATGGTTTCCTGCTTGCTCTGGCGGCACATCTGCTGGAAGGCAAAGGACAGCCGTATCGGATACCCTGGCGGGTGTTAGTAGTTTTTGGGATCTGCCTTGGATTGGAATCCGGATTGAATGTGGTCCGATTCCATAATCCGGGTTTTCCATTGGGGGATACTGCAGCTTTTTTCCTCCGTCTGGCTGCCTTTCTGGCAGGATTTGAATTTAATCGATCCCTCTGGAAAATACGGGGCTTTACACGTAAAGGTTACTATCTCTACCTTATCCCTGCAGTTGTTCTATGCTGGATGGCTGTGTCTGTGCCGGACATCAGCACCGGTTCTGTTCCCGAGCTGTCTGGCATGCTCGAAAGACTGGTGGGGATTCCGTTGGGTGCAGTTACATTATTTTCCTCCCTGTGGGTAATCCGGGAGGAAAGTGTCCAATTTAATGCATGGCTTCACATTAGCATCGCTCTGATTGCGGGCTGGATTCTGTTGGATGGATTTTTCCTGGATAGAGAGCTCACGGCTGGGTTGGCGATTCTCACATCGGAAGCCTTTGAAAGTAATGCAGGTTTTGCCGTTGAGTATATACAGTCGTTCCTGGGAATGACAGCTGTTCTTTTGCTGTGGGTGTTGTATGTTCAGTTTACATGGCATGTGAATCGCTTTGAATTTACTGGAAAACCCTGGCGCAAGGTGCTGCTCCCGTTTCTGATTATCTGGCTTATTGTAGGCAGCGGTGGCATAGGTGTGGACCAGGCTGAAACAACATGGGAGAAGCGCTGGCAGGAGCAGCTCTTAACTGAAGCCTTGCAACTGGCTGAGCATGCACAGATTTTTACGCCCGAATCAGGAGAAAAAATCAGTGTATTGAGTCCGAGTTCTGTGGAGCGTTTCCGTGAGCACCTGGACATGTACATTGAAATCAATAACGAAATAAGCCGGGTAGGCCTGTATCAGATGGAGGATGGATCAGGTCAGGTGCTCATTGATACCTCAAGCACGGGAGTTTCCATTGAACCTCCTGATAAAAATTTTCTTGGATTTTTGATGAATCTTGTTGTACAGGACCTTGAATTCAGAGAGGTATTTTTACCCCCATTCAGAGATCAATTAGGTGAATGGGTAGGTGCCGTTGTTTCCATTCCAAAACTGAATTCAGATGGGAAAAATCTGCTGCTGGCAGTTTACATTCCTGCGGGGCACTGGAATGCTGCGATCCAGACCGTTCGAAAGGACGTTATCAGACAGACATATGTGATTCTTCTCATTGCAGCAGCCGGGCTTGTACTGCTGGAAAAGGTCCCGAATAAGACAATCGCTGACAGAAAGCGGTGGATCAAGATTGGATCCGGTTATGCATTCGTTATCGGTTTGATGGTTACGCTGATTTTATTCAATACCACACGAATCAATGTATCGTACAAACACTATCAGGATTTTCGGGAATTAATCAGTATCAGGATGAGTGGGATTCATCTTCAATTGGAAAAGATTGCTGGAGAAATCAATGATCTGAAGTATCTTTTTTACAGCTCGCAACAGGTTGATGCTAGTGAGTTCTCCGTCTTTACACGCCCTAACATTAACGGTAATCAAGATATTCTGGGGTTTGGGTGGGCACCGGCTGCTGACGAGGATTCATGTTTTCCTGTGGAGTATCTTGAAACTGCCAGTAACTTTGATATTCAACTCCAGAGTGATCTATGTGACTTACCGGATTTCCCCCGGATCGTTGAAGAAATAAAGGGAAGTCATCTGCCAGCAGCAGTGATACTGCCGGCCGGGCCGGAAAGCGAAAACTCTGGTAACGTGTTCATGGTTATTGACCATGTTTATCTGGAGAAGGATTCTTCGTTTTCTGAGCCTGACCAGGAACCGGATGGTTTTGTCTTTGTAATCTCCAGCTTTTCAGCTCTTCTTGATGATTTAATCCTGTTCCATGATAGCGATCACTTGTTTTTTCAGTCAGCTGTGCTGGATTCGCGTAATTCCATAATTTACAGCAAAGGGATAGAAAAGGAGCAGATCCAGAGCATTGCAAGCAGTGAGTTTTTTACTTATCCTGTGGGAAGAACGTTCAGGACAGATAATGCTATACAAATATTCGGTGAAAAATTCATCCTCATTAATATGCCAGATGAAGCTGCCCTTGAAAAGTATTCTGCTCAGCCTGCATGGTATGTTCTGGGTGCGGGAATCCTTCTTTCCTTCCTGCTCTCCATGTTGTACTACAGCAACCGTTCTTCCCGGGTCAATGCGGAGCTGCTGGCAGAGGAGCGAACAGTTGAACTGCGAGCAGCTCAGGAGCAGTACAGGCTTGCAGTGGAAGGCAGTAATGACGGCATCTGGGATTGGGACATGCTTGCAAGGAGAACATATATTTCACCCAGATTGAAGGAAATGCTTGCTCTTGATCGAAAAAACTTCGAGTCATTACGAGTTCTAATAAAGGAGAGAATCCATCCTGATGATGCAGACAGGTTCTATAAGACATTGGATACCTATCTCCAGACTGGCGAATCCCATTTTCAATCGGAAATACGCCTGCGCCGAGAGGAAGATTATATCTGGGTTCGTGTTCGCGGGAAGGCACAAAGAGAAAAGAACGGCAAGCTCATCCGGATGGCTGGATCGGTGTCAGACATTACTGCAAGCCGAAAGATGCGGGATGCGCTGAAGCTGAGTGAAGCGAATCTATCAGCCTTTTTTGATACTGTCAGCGAGCTGTTGTTTGTGCTCTCCATGGATGGAGAAATCCAGCTTGTTAATCAAACAGCTGCATCTCGTCTGACTCTGACGGAGGGAAGCCAGGAATATCCCGGGTTTGAGCAGCTGTTCCAGAAAGAGATTCTGGAGGAAATTCAACCGGCGCTAAAAGAGATCTATACCGGTAAACGGCATGAGCTTCTTGCAGCTTTTATAGAAAAGACCGGGGAAAACCTTCCTGTTGAAATTCGCTTTTCGTCTGGAAAGTGGAACGGGAAGGATGCGCTCTTCGCGGTAGCCAAGGATCTGACCGAGTTGAAACGCTCAGAAGAAAAGTTTGTCCGCATTTTCCATGCCAGCAGCGTTCCAATGGTGCTCTCTGTTATCGAAAATGGACCGATCGTCGATGTAAATGAGGAATTCTGCAGGACGATGGGGTATGAGCGTGAGGATCTGATTGGCCAGACATGCGAGAGTTTGAATCTGTTTGCCGACCATTCAGATCAAGAGGAAGTGCTCCGAATTGTTCAGAAGACAGGTCAGGTAAGGGGATATGAGACTTGGGGACACAAATCCAACGGAAATGAGATATTTCTTCTCTTCGCAGCGGATATCATCCGCCTTGAGGGAAAACCCTATCTGTTGACATCCTTACTTGATATCACCGGCCGTAAACGAATCGAACTGGAACTGCAGAAAACCAACGCCAGTCTCGAGGAAGCGGTTTTACGAGCCACGCATCTGGCGTCGCAGGCGGAGCAGGCAAATAGAGCTAAAAGCCTTTTCCTGGCAAATATGAGTCATGAAATCCGCACACCGATGAATGGTGTGATCGGGATGACCAACCTGCTTCTTGATACACCGCTGCAGGAAGAGCAGAGAGAATATGCTCAGATCATTCAGTCCAGCGGTGGATCCCTTTTAGGGCTGATCGATGATATTCTGGATTTCTCCAAGATTGAAGCGAACAAGCTTGAATTGAAGATCACAGAGTTCGATTTATATGATTTAGTAGAAGAAGTACTGGAAATAGTTGCAGTAAAAGGGTTTGGAAAGGCGCTGGAACTAAGCTATTCACTTGGCAACAGTGTCCCCAGGATGGTGAGGGGGGACGCAGGGCGTCTCCGGCAGGTGCTTGTTAATCTTGCCGGGAATGCAGTTAAATTCACCCGGGAAGGTGAGGTTTTTCTGGAGGGAGAGCTTGTATCCGTTTCCGGGGAGAGCCTGGTGTTGAGAATGGTTGTCTCCGATACGGGTATAGGCATTTCTCCAGCGCAGCGGTCTTCATTGTTTAAACCTTTCAGCCAGGTGGATAGTTCAACAACGAGGAAATTCAGCGGCACTGGCCTGGGACTCGTAATTTCCAAACAACTGGTAGAGCTGATGGGGGGAGAGGTTGGTTTTTCCAGTGAAGAGGGAAAAGGCTCCGCTTTCTGGTTTACGGTGACTTTGGAAAAGGTGGATCAACAAAAAGTACTTCAAGAGGCCGGGTTGGAGATATGCACCAGGAGGGTGCTTGTCGTTGAGGGGCATATAAAAAGCGGGCAGATGATCAGCAGGCAGCTTGAGCTTGCTGGCTGTACCGTGGTTATGGTTCCAACAGCGAAGGATGCGCTGGAGGTACTTGGGGATGGAGTACAGGGTGGGGATTCATTCGGCACGATCTTGATCGCATCCAGATTACCGGATGGCCGGGGTATAGATCTGGGCAGGAAGATCCAGGAACAGCAGAACGCCCGATATCTATCCATGTTCCTTATGATGCCGATCGGAGAAAATGGTGATCCAGAGACTGCTCAAAGGGCGGGTTTTGCCGGTATACTGGCCAGGCCGATCCGGCGAAAAACGTTGTTTGAACGCCTGGCCGGAGTAAAGGAAGAGAAGCAGCAGAAGGCAGCTCCAACTCCCGCTTTTTCGCCAGTATCAGCTTCAGTTGATAATAGCCGACTGCTGCTGGTGGAAGATAATCGGGTTAATCAGATTGTGGCTGTACGCCTGCTGCAAAAGATGGGGTATACCGTCGATACTGCGGTAAATGGCAGGGAGGCTTTGGGTGCTCTTGCTGAAGCGTCCTACAACCTGGTTTTAATGGATTGCCAGATGCCGGAGATGGACGGTTTTGAGGCTACCAGACGCATTCGCAGCGGGGAGGCGGGGGGCAGCAATCCAGCTATTCCGATCATTGCGCTGACAGCCCATGCGTTAAAGGGAGATCGGGAAAAGTGTATCGAAGCAGGAATGGATGGGTACATTACAAAACCATTGAATCCTGAAGAGTTGAAACAGGTGCTTGAGACCTGGCTTGCAGAATCCGGGGAGGATTCCAGCCAGGATAACGGCGTTCAATCCTGATAGGGCTATAATTCGTCGCAGCTTCTCATCTTTGCACTGGACTTTCCCCTTACGCAGCATTTAAGCTCAATTATCTTCCCCGCATACCGCAGAGGCGGGTATACTTGTGCTTATGAATTTACTCAAGATCATCGCAGAAGAATTGAAGCTCAGAGAGAATCAGGTTGCGGCTGCAGTTGAACTTTTTGATGATGGAAACACGCTTCCGTTTATTGCCAGATATCGGAAAGAGCGCACGGGGGGCCTGGATGACGAGCAGCTCAGGCAGCTGCACGAACTTCTCACCCGGCTGCGCGCGCTGGATGAACGCCGGAATACCATCTTTACTGCCATAGAGAAACAGGGAAAACTCTCCCCTCAACTTCGTAAAGCGATTGAGGATGCGCAAACACGTACCCAGCTGGAAGACCTGTACCAGCCGTATAAGCAAAAGCGGAATACGCGTGCAGAGACTGCTCGACAGAAAGGCCTGCAAGGACTTGCTGATCTGATCCTCAGTCAGCCGGTAGAGAATAAGAATCCGGCTTCCTATGCAGCCGCCTTCCTTGCCCAGGTAGAAGATACTGATGCGGCACTGGCAGGCGCGCGAGACATTACCGCGGAAGCCATATCCGATGCAGCTGATGTACGCAGCCGCGTACGTACAAAAGCTGAACAATGGGGACTGCTCCAAACGGAGAAGTCGGGTAAATCGGATGATCCCAGGGGTACCTACGCGGATTATGAACTCCTGGAACTGCGCGTCGATCGTCTGCGTCCGCACCAGATTCTGGCGATCAACCGGGGTGAGAAGCAGGGTGTATTAAAAGTAAAAGTGGATATCGCTGAACGTGATTGGAAGGAGCCGGTTGACCGGGTTTTTCCAACCGATTCACGATCGCCGTTGGCCGAACACCTCGAAGCTGCCAAACAGGATGCTGCCGCCCGGCTACTGCTGCCTGCTATTGAACGTGATGTACGTCGGGCCAGAACAGAAGAGGCGGAATCGCATGCAATCCGTGTTTTTGCCATCAATCTGCGCGCTCTTCTGCTTCAACCACCTCTGCTGAACCACACGATTTTGGGAATCGATCCCGGTTTTCGCACCGGTAGCAAGGTCGCGGTGGTCGATCCTACGGGAAAGGTCCTCGACACGGGCACGATCTATCCGCATGAGCCCCAGAATCAGAGGGCGGAGGCACTCCAGTATCTCAGTGCCAGGGTTCAGCGCTATGGGGTGACAGTGATAGCTATTGGGAACGGTACAGCTTCACGCGAGACCGAGGAGCTGGTAGCTGAATTGACCACTTCATTTGATAATCTGGCTTATCTCATTACCAGTGAGGCAGGTGCAAGTGTCTATAGTGCCAGCCCGCTGGCAGCAGCTGAACTTCCTGATCTGGATGTCAGCATACGGGGCGCGGTTTCAATTGCGCGTCGTGTGCAGGATCCACTTGCGGAGCTTGTAAAAATCGACCCCAGGTCGATCGGAGTCGGATTGTATCAGCATGATGTTAACCAGGCTGAGCTCAGCCATATGCTGCAAATCGTGGTTGAGAGTGTGGTCAATACAGTGGGTGTAGACGTTAATACTGCTTCGCCTGCACTTCTGACCTTCGTGGCGGGTGTTGGCCCCAAACTTGCAAAATCTATCGTTGCACATCGTGAAGAGCATGGTCCTTTCCGGTATCGCTCTCAGTTGCTGGATGTCCCCGGCCTTGGCCAGAAGACATATGTACAGGCGGTCGGATTCCTGCGCATCCACGGCGGAAAGAATCCGCTTGATGCAACTGCGATCCACCCGGAAAGTTATCCGACGGCTAAAGCGATTCTTGCGGAAGCAGGTGTGGATGCTGGTGTTCCACTGACGGAACGGGTTCAGGCTCTCCAGGCGCTGTGTGAAGGGATCTCATTAACCGAACTGGCTGCAAAGTTTGATGCCGGTGAACCCACCATTGCAGATATACTCGAACAGCTGCAGGATCCCGGCAGAGATCCAAGGCTTGATGCTCCACCACCTATTCTGCGGAAAGATGTGCTCAAGATGGAAGATCTGACACATGGTATGGTACTGCAGGGAACAGTTCGCAATGTGGTCGATTTTGGTGCATTCATTGATATCGGGGTGAAGCAAGATGGTCTGCTGCACCACAGTAAAATGCACAGGGGCCAGACTCTGCAGGTGGGGAATATACTATCGGTTGAAATACTGGATGTCGATTCTACACGCGGGAGAATCAGCCTGGGATTGGCTGGATCTTCCGGTCAGGTTTGAAATCCACGTCCAGTGATATTAATTCCTGCCACTGCTTTGCAGCAGGGAGAAATCAATCTCCACGGTGATGTGACTGGGGGTATTCTCAGGGAAGGAACACAGCTGTCGATCGAGTGAAGGGGAAAAAAAGCTGTGTGGGGGATGAGAAACAGTAAGGGGACATGGTATTCAGCAGTTCTTCGGATCCTGCCTATCAGGACAGGACCTGGTATAAATTGACAGCTACGACCGTTTCAGGCCTGCCGATTCTTTTTTCCTCCCGCAGGAAACGATTTCTGCGAGTCCAACTGGAGAGAAGCGCCAGGGTTTACCGGTTTCAAATCCGGGCCTGGGTGATTCTGGATGATCATTACCATCTTCTGTTGAAAAGCCGCCGGGGGGAAGACCTGCCGCGCTTGATAGCCCGAGTGCATCTCAGTACAACTCACCAGTTCAATCTGTGGGATGGTGTGGAAACGCGGACAGTGTGGAAGCCTGTGGAGGCTGCTGGTCTGTTTACAAGTGAGAGCTTCTGGCGCGCCTTTAATGGTATTCATCTGGATCCTCTCAGCCATGGTTACACCGGTACCCTTGGAACTTACCGATATTCGAGTTACATGTATTACCTTCAGAGCAGGGGACAGGTGTGGATGGAAAAATGTCTGGATCGTTTTCAATATTGAAGACTCACCTGTTGGATTGTGTTTTCCCAGGACCACAAGCATGATGGATCGAGGGTTCGGGTTTTTTCGGCAGGAAGATTTCTGCATTGCCCCTGAATAGTATTATGCAAGACACCCTGTCTCTCGATTAAGATACGGATGATTCATCGGTGCGGCACAGTCAAGTTTTTCCCATACAATGAAGGTAAACCGCGGTCTTGCTATTGCTGACGGCTGCTCCAGAAACGCAGCTTGAATCCTTCAAGTGTGCGTAATGGTCAGAAGTAAAAACTGCGTATAAATTCACCTGACGTTTTCATATTCTGCGGAATATATGTCAGAATGATAGTAGTGGAATATGGAATTACACAGGTATTGTATGCAAATAGTTGTAAACAGGTTTTTTGATCAGACAGGCTTATTTTTCCCCGCCGCAATAGCTGGTTGCTTTTCTGGCAGTACACTACGCCACTCAAAACAGGATGAGTTTCAATCCAGGTATTGCATAACAGGAGAACGATATGGGAAAGGGACCTCGCGGACAACTGCTCGCTGTGACACCTTTCGGAATTCTTGACTGTGTTCTGGACGAGAGAAAACGTGATTACCGGATTCTGACATTCAGCCCGGTAACCAGTTGTGATTTGCAGGATTGGGTTGCAGAAGATCAAACCACACTGAGCGCTTTTTTCACAGGAGATCTGGGCACAAGGCTGCTTCAATGGCTGGTGGAAGTTTCCCGAAAATCCGGAGATCATGGGAGAATCCAAGCGATTTGCCCTCAGGGTGGGGAGAAGATTTTCAATATTTCTTTGTGGGCTCTGGAAGACCAGCGTTACCTGGTTCAAATGACGGATGCCGGTAAGGATGCAGAGGCAGTCCGTAAGCTTGAGGACAGATTAACGCTTCTACAGACGATAATTGATGCTGAACCGAACCCGATCTTCATCAGAGATGGGGGAGGGCGCTATACGCTTGGGAACAAAGCATTCTCCAGTATATACGGTGTGGCACCGGAATTTATTTCTGGGAAGACAGATCTCGAGCTGCAGCAGGCTTTGGGTGTCACTGAAGGGGGGGTGGGTGTTTTTTTTCCATCCGAAAGTGAGATCGGACAAGTCGGGGAGAGTGATTTCTATGAACAGAAGTCAATAACGACCTCTGAGGGTGGAACACGCTGGTTTCGAACTGTACAATTCCCGCTGAGGGAGGCTGGGTTCACTGACCATGTCCTGTATGTGGGGGTGGATATCACAACGGAAATTGACGTACGCCGGGACCTGGAAGCACAGGTACGGTTCCTTGACAGTCTTCTGGAGACAGTTCCAATTCCCATTTTCTATCAGGATCGTGAAGGGGTTTATCTTGGGTGTAACGAGGCTTTTCTGGAATTGTCGGGGTTAACATATGAGCAGTTAATAGGTTGCACCATCGAAGATGTGTGGCCTGGTTCGCGGGCAGCACTGTATCTACGTGAAAACGAAGCGCTTTTCCAGACAGAGGAGAAGCAGGCATTCAGCCGACGCGAAGAAATGAAGGGGGGAGTTGTCTCCGACCTGGCAGTCTTGAAAGCGCCCTTCTATGATTCTGAGGGAGAGCCGGCAGGAATTATCGGTGCTGCGATCGATTTCACCGAGCAGAAGCATATCCAGTCTGCCCTGCTGGAAAGCGAAAAACGCTACCGTCGATTATTTAAGGATTCCATCCTCGGAAATTTTATGGTTTCTGCGGATGGAGCGCTGCGGGAAATCAACAATTCCTTTGCAAAGATGTTTGGATACGAATCCATACAGGAAGCTCTAACTATTATTGCTAACATAAGCAGCGTGTTTTCTCCTGACCAGGCAGGAAATACACCTGACCTCGCATCGTTTGTTCGGGGTGGCCCCGCAACATTCGAAGCCGACTATCGCTGCCGGGATGGCACGTTCTTTACCGGACGCACGCACGTCTGGCCTGTTCAAAATCCGGTAACAGGAGAGCCATATCTGGAAGGCTCCATCGATAACGTCACCGAACAACGGGCATCAGAGCGAGCTCTGATCACCTCGGAAGAACGGTTCCGAAGGCTGTATGAGTCCGTTCAGGTTGGCGTTCTGGTACAGCAAAAGGATGGAAGGATCGTTCATGCCAATCAACGTGCTGTGGAAATTCTTAATCTTCCGGTGGAAGAGATTATTAGCCGGCCTGCGGAGCATCCTGAGTGGCAGATGGTGCTGGAAGATGGAACACCTGTGTCGTGGGAGCAGCATCCTTCCATTCTGACTCTTAAAACCGGGCAGGCATACCGTAATGTCATCCGGGGCCTATTCTCTCAGCAGGGTGAACGTCAGCGCTGGATCCTGATAAACACTACACCTGTTTATGAGTTGGATTCAGGAGAAATTAGAGAGGTTATCATCGCTTTCAGCGATATTACGGAGTTGAAAAAAACCAAAGATGAGCTGCAGGAGAGTGAACGGCGACTGACCACCCTGATGGGAAATCTCCCGGGAATGGCTTATCGTTGTAAAAATGATCGATCCTGGACGATGACTTTTGTCAGTCAGGGTTGTCAATCATTGACAGGCTACCCGCCAGAGGATCTGTTGTGGAACCGGCGGAAAAGCTATGCCGAACTCATCCATCCGCAGGATCGAGACCTGGTCTGGAACTCCGTGCAGGAAGGTATCCAGCAGAATCGGCAGTACAAAATAGAATATCGGATCCTCACAAGGGATGGAGAAGAGCGATGGGTATGGGAGCAGGGGTGCCTTGTTGAAGAGCAGGATGGCGGTCTTCTGGAAGGTTTTATCATTGACATCAGCGACAGGCGGCTGGCGCAGGATGCCCTTGAAGAGCGGGAAGAATTGCTCAGCCGGGTTCTTGATACTTCGCCTGTCGGTATTGGTGTTGTGAAAGAATTCAAGCTGGAATTTGTGAATGATTATTTCTGCAACATGATGGGGTATACGAGGAATGAAATACTCCAGCAGCATCCGGGAGTGATGTTTTCCTCAGAAGAAGAATATGAACGAGTCATCAAGGAACTTTCTGAGATACTTCCCAGGGAGCGAAAGGCAGTTATTGAGGTGAGCCTCCGGCGGAAAGATGGTTCTATCCTGATCGGACAGAACCATATTCGTGCATCCAACCCGGAAGACCCGGATTCAGAACTGACCTTTGCATTCCTCGATGTCACGGAAAGAAGACGTGCGCAGGAAGCGCTTCGGGAACAGGAACTCTATTTCCGCACTGTTTTTGAAGAATCTCCGGTAGGAATCGCAATTGTGGATCTGGATATGTGCTTCATAGATGTGAATCCGGCTTTTGTAAATTTTGTAGGGTATTCGAACTCAGAGATAGCTGGAAAACATTTACGGGATATCACCCACCCTGATGATATTGAGAATAATCTCCGATTGCAGGGGCAGTTAGCCAGAGGTGAGATCTCCCAGTTCCGAATGGAAAAAAGATTTATTCGAAAAGATGGTTCGATCGCTGAAGGATTACTTGTAGCCGCCATGATCTACGACAGCCACAGTATGCCGCAGCATTTCATGGGACAGGTTCTTGATATCACCAAGAGGAAAGAAGCGGAGGAAGAAGTCCGCAGGATCAACCAGGAGCTTGAGGAACGAGTTCGAATCCGGACAGCTGAAATAGAAACGGCGAATGAAGATCTGCGCCGCTTTGCCCGTCTGGCGGCGGGCCGCGAACTGCGTATGGCTGAACTGAAGCAGGAGATTAAGACACTGCGAGGCAGGCTTTCTCCTGAAGAATCTGAAGAAGGAAACTCTGAGAGGTGAAACAAGTGCAAAACAGTAAGGCGCAGGAGCGATTCGATCTGGTGCGGAGGTTTTTTCGTCCCCAGGACTCAGACCCGGTAATACTGCGGGCACGCATGCTCACCGGAATTACTGCTTTTATGCTGGTGGCATTTGCCGGATTATGGTTCTTATATGGTTTGCTGTTTATTTTCACCGGATATTTCCCGGAGGCCCCCGATCTGTTTTTCAGCCTGGTGCCTCTCTTGTTTCTGATAGCCTTATTGTTCATGATCAGGGGGGGGCATACTAACGCGGCATCGATCGCCCTTATTACTTTTATGATCATTTGGATTGCAGCGATGGGATATTTCGAAGGTCATCCTACCAATGACCCCATTCTCATGCTGGGACTGCTGCTTGTTGTTGTGTTCTCCCTGGCGGTTCTGCAGGAAAACCAGGTGTGGTATGCAATAGGTTCTGCTGGTGCAGCGTATCTTTTTCTCATAGCGCTCTGGTTTCAGGGTTATCTCCCCTCACAGGTACTCCGGGAGGCCATTCCTTCTGCACTGGTTACAGCGTTTTCCTGGATGTTTTGCGCTGTGAGTGTGGCTATCATTGTCAATTCGCTGCTGCGGGGGCTGATGAATCAGACAGAGATCCTTGAACAGCGGGTTCAGGATCGGACAAAGAACCTCGAGAATGCTACGGCTGAAACCAATGAATTGAACAGGGCGATGCTGAACATGCTTGAAGATCTGGAGGAAGGCAATCAGCTGCTGCAGGAACAGAAAGAAGAACTGGCGGCTGTGAATCGCGAACTGGCTTCTTTTTCCTATTCTGTTTCCCATGACCTGCGAGCTCCCCTGCGAGCCATGGACGGATTCTCGAGAATCCTGACAGAGGATTATTCTGGCGAGCTCTCGCCGGAGGCCGATCGGTACCTGGGATTAATACGGCGCAATGCTCAGCAGATGGGACAGCTTATCGATGATCTTCTTGCTTATTCGCGGTCAAGCCGGATTGAAATCAGACGTGCACTGACCGACCCGGCACAAATTGTCCGCCAGGTGTGGGAAGAACTTACAACAGACAGAGATATGGCGTCTGTTCAGTTCACTCAATATGAAATGCCAGCCTGTTATGCTGATCCGCTGCTGCTGAAGCAGGTGTACCAGAATCTGCTGGAGAATGCGTTAAAGTATTCTTCTCCAAGGAGTCCGATCAGGATTGAGG
>JAFGNH010000093.1 GCA_016927115.1 Anaerolineales bacterium
CAGCTGCGGTCCCGCAGCCCGGATATATTCCTCAACATCAGAGTTGTAGACTACTTCTTCGACATGGAAAACCGCCCAGGGTGTGCCCTGGTCGAACCAGATCGCTGCGCCGGTGACGGGGAATAATTCGTTATTGATCCGGCCCCACTCCTCTACTTCATTAATCCAGAGTATTTTTTTTCCACCCGCAGCATCCCGGTAGCGCATGGATTCCGTGAAATGTAGCAGCCCTGTGTCAGGATTAAAACGCACGATAAAACGCTGCTCTTCGGTTTCGCCGAATGGAACGACAAGGACGGCGGTTTCGTCATCGATTTCCTCCCAGCGGACTGAGGGATCTGTTATGAAGATCGCAGGCAGCCAGATGGATTCGGCCCAGAGGCCGAGGTTGGCGCCCTGGTCCACCTGCGGGCTTTCGAAAATACCAAAGGGCAGCTTCATGAGCCCATGCCCGTCGAGGTAGGATTCGTTGACCTTCAAAATCGGTATGCCAAAAAGAGTCGCCTCGATGTAGTGCCGGTATCCCTGGCCGGCGAGGTGTGTAAAACGGAAGCGGGCCGGGAAGGTTATGCCGTTGACACGCATCGATGCCCTGCCGCTTATCACGGCTGAATGTATCACCGGGATATCCTCACCATAGATTTCCAGGAAATATCGCTCCACCGGTACAGGCAGATCTTCGGAAAGCGGTATGGTATTCATTGGCTGTGTTTCAGCGGTGCAGGACGGGACGGGGGCTGGTTGAATTTTCAGCCCAATCCAGACGAGTACTAAAAGCGCCAGAATGGTGACGACGATCCCGACAAGAATATTCATTTTATTGTCCCTTAACTTTCTCCTTGATGGACCCAGGGTTGTCTTGATTCGTTCGAACCAGGCAGAAGGAACCTTGAGGACCGATTGATATCGAGGCATTGATCCCGTATTTTCACGGAAATACCTGCCATATGGCTTGTGCCGAGTACGTGAAATGTGTCGTCGACAGGGCACGAACTTCCGGGTGTACGGTTAATTATTCGCCGGCATAAGGTATGTAAGATTCCGGGAAAAACCCTCCGGGTTTATCGAAAAAAACCACCGGGTTGCATCTTCTTCCCTGGATCCTCACATGGTTCCTCCAGAAAATTCTACTTTCAAAGGCAGTCTTTTTTCCGGGCTGTAGTGACATAATAAAAAAACCGGTTTCAATACGTGAATAGTCATTCCTCTTAATTACTATATGAAATCCGGTACATTTTCGTCTTTGAGAACCACCATTCGGTACAGAGAGATGATCAATTCTGCCAGGCGGCAAGCAAAAAAGGTATTGACAAAAAGTATATATAACTATATAATGTGTATAGTAAACTATACCATGATCGGAGAAGGGAATATCGTGGAACTGGGAAACAAGATCCGCAAGTACCGTTTTGAACACGGTGAAATATCTCAACAGGACCTGGCCAATGCTGTCGGTGTGACAAGATTAACGATTCATTCCATTGAGACAGGCAAATTCAACCCGTCAACCTTGCTGGCACTCAAGATAGCACAGTTTTTCAATGCCGGATTCGAAGACATATTCTTTCTGATAGAAGAGGAAAATCAACAATGACACGGTTTAATAAATTTGTAAAGAATGCCAGCATCGTATTGGCGATCATAGGCCTCGGTTTTTTTGTATTTGATATTGTAATATTTTCACGCCTGCAGCCGCGTATGGTTGTTTTTAACGTCCTCACCCAGGCTGAAGAAAACCTGTTCTTTGGTACCGGAGCCGGTCTTCTTGTGTATCTGGGATTCTGTATCAGTGCACTGCTGCATATCGCAAACTACCTGAGGAAAGCACCAGAGGTGAAGTTTAGGTACATTGCCCTGGTCGTCGGAATCATCCTGTCACTGCTGTTTGTATTCTCGGATTTTGCCCTGATGAACGATATCGTGAAACAGTATCGACTGGGCCTTTCCCAGCCGGAGTGGCTGCTGGTGTATGTACTGATGGGGTTCCAGGTTGTCACTCTCTGTGTATACCTGATTGTCCAGCGGGTTTCCCTCAGTAAGGAAGTTCTTTTACAGCAGGTTGCGCTTGACAGCAATATCTACCTGGCTGCACAGTATATTGGCCTGGTTTGTGGCTTTATAGGCCTGTCATTTTCTGTTCTGGGTTTTATTTTTCCCGGAGGATGGAATCTTGCTGTTCATACAACAATCACTATGATCATACTTTTAATTCCGTATGCACTGGCAGTTGGATACTGGCTGATCACAAAAATCCAGGAGAAGAAGCTTCTTTACGATGAGAAGCAGCTTCAGGATATTGGCAAATCATCGTTTCTTACACTTATCGTTAGCGCTGCTATCATGATAAGTCTTTTCATTGCCAACTATAACAATCTGGCGGGGATAACCAGCATGCTTTGGCTGCCTGTTTTGTTGTTTTCCATATTGTTCCTTTTTTCTCTGGGAAATATTTATTTCAGCTGGAAGGAGTAGGTATCCAAAAGGTAAATAGTAAAAATGCAAAGGAAAGCAGCGTTGGCAGACAGGACAGGGGTGAAAGCGGGGAACATCTTCCTCGCAGAGTCCTGTTCCGCCACGCCTGATTATTAAGCCTCTACAAGCAAGCAGCGAGGTTACAAGTTCTTCCAGTGGGACTATTCGGAACCCGTATCCCATTTGCGGATTGTTCCGTCTGTGCTGCCTGAATACAGGGATGTGCCGTCAGCTGAAAAAACCAGACTGCGAATTTCTCCGGTGTGTCCCTCGCGTCGTGCAATCTCTTCTCCTGTAGTGAGATCCCATAATATGATCACACCTGATGTGCAGACCTGAGCAGGGCTTCCATCTTCCCGGGCATAATACTGGACGCCATTACAGGATGCACCGGCTAAAAGGGTGCCATCCGGGGAGAATGCCAGGCTGTTGAAATCAGTAATGGAACTACCGAGAGTCCAGGCCAGCTCGTAGGACCCCGTATCATATACATGAATCTCACCCTGTTCACAGGGGCCGTATCCCCCGGTTAAGCAGTGAGCGACTGCAAACATTGAACTATCCGGCGAGAATCCGGCTGGGTGGTCAATTCGGTTGGCCGATGCTTCAAAACCGGCTAGATGTTCTGCCGTCACAATATCCCAGACACCGAAGGAATAGGCTTCGGCTACGATCAACTGTGCCCCGTCCGGTGAGACTCTCAGTTCGGAATCGCGGCCGATTTCGTCGGCGATAATATCAGTTCCTGCTCCAGTCGACAGGTTCCAGCGATGGATGTAGTAGCGGGTTGTACGATCGATGTTTCCGGAATAACCCACGTAAAGGAACTGGTTATCGGGAGAGAAGGCGAGATTGTAGATCAGGGGGTACTCATTGTTCCAGGTAAGGGTACGACTTAAACTGCCGTCAGTCGTATTCCGTATCTGTACGGAGTTCTCAATACAGGATCTGTCTTCCTCTTGAAGGCATACAGCGGCAGCAAACAAACTGCCGTCCGGGGATAGAGAAAGCCAGGGTGTATAGCTGCGATCCTCGGTGTACTGAATCTCGTTAAGCTGCTCCCCTGTTTCAGGATCAAGCGAAAGCAGGGAGTATCCTCCATCAACAAGGAGGACCGTGTTATCAAAAGCAAGCTGCATCGAAACCGGGGTGCTGTTCATGGGAGCCCAGGGATCGCTGAAAACTGCTTCCAGCCAGGGGTCGGTTTCAAATCGGGGAGAGGAGCCATAGTGAGATCCGGAAGTACTGACGGTACTCGGCGGCATGCCCCCCATGAACGTCCGACTACCCAGGGGTTCTCCTTCCTCCAGTCCGAGAATCCACATGTCCCACCGCAGTTGATACCCGCGGCCGCCGATAGGAAGATACATCCCCTGGTCTATCCGGGTCTGGAAAGCGCATACAACAACCCGGAGCTCATCTTCAGAGTCAGGATTGCCAAGGGTATCGACAGCCATCCAGCCTGTTTCGTCATACTCTACATCCAGCAGCAGAACGGCGGGCAGGCTCGGAGCCCATGTCCAGGGGGTGGAAAGACCATCAGAGAAAGCCTGGTCGCATAAAACGCTGGCTTTTTCAAGTGCCTCATTACCCAGCGAAAAACCACCCGGCAGTGTTGGGAGGGGAGTCTCCGTTGGAGGAAGTGGGCTTGGCGTACGGGTGGCGGCACGAGTCGGTTCGGGGTGGGTGGTTGGTGGGGTGTCTGGTTCATCCGATGGAGTGGATGTACAGCTGGAAATCAGCAGCAGAATCACACAGGCAATCAAGCTATGGCGAATTCTCATGGAATGTCCTTCGTGTGGAAAGGTTATTTCATAAGAAAGTATAGAAGATGTGATTACATGAAGCAAATCATAGTAAGTTACGGCAAGATGATATGCTCCAGTATGAGTTGGTTTTGGGTGGCCCCGAATCCGGACGATTTGTAAGAATCAATCAGTCTGAACCCGATAAATGGATTCAGACTGAAGTGTTTCCAAGGGACCTGCAGCAGGCCTGCTGTACCTCTGGCTGTTCAATCACGCAGAGAACAGAGAATCGCAGCATCTTTTCCTGCAGTTTCCAGGTTGTTATTCTTCCAGATCCTCTTCGATCGCATCAATAATGTCGATAGACTCTTCTTTCAATTCCTCCCCATCTTCCCCGTCCATTTGGGTCAGTACATAAACCAGCAGCAGGGCCAGGCCGAAGAAAACGGGGATCAATCCGATCAAAGTCAACGCCCAGGCATTTTGTATTGCCAGGGGGAAGGCACCTGCAAGCAAAGCCAGGCCGATTGCCACAATACTGATGCCCCAGCGAAGCATATCCTTGCCGTTATTGATGTGCTTCGGGTAAGGCAGGCCTTGTTCGGCAAGTGCGATAATTTCCTTGTGGCGAAGATACCGGAGAAACGCGATTAATCCGAAAACGATCAGGAAAGCGACAAGCCCGCCAGCGCAAAGAAGGTTCCCATTCATGTTATTGCCTCCCCTGATTATTTTCAGAATCCAGATATCCGAAGGTAATCGAGCCGCTGTCTGTTTGTGCGGTCAGTTCGCTGCCGCCACCGTTTACAGTACCTGCCCAGTGTTTTTCATCCAGTTCTCCACTTACCGTAACAGAGAACTCTGAGGTAATATCTCCAAACCCGGTCTTAAGATCTACCGTGAGAGCAGTTTCGTCAGGGATGAATATTTCAATATCACCGTAATTTGTTTCCAGGTGATGCGGTCCTGTACCCAATGAGCCCTCAAAAATGACCTTGCCGCTGTCTGATTCAAGGTTGAGCTGCGCTTCCACCGCATCATGAACTGTTATATCACCGAATCCTGTAACGGCTGTAATTTCACCTGAGCATCCCTCAATACTGATCCAGCCCGAATCGGTATCCAGGTTATAAGAGGAAGCAGAAGCGCGATTGAGTTTGATATCCCCGAAATTGCCTTCAGCCGACAGTCCGTTTTCCACTTTAATATCTACCAATTCGATTTCGCCGCTGTCAGTCGAGATCTGCAGGCTGCCTGCTCCTCCGCCTGTAAACTGGATGCGCCCAAAACCGGTTGTCAGATCTGCGCTCCCATCGATATCGGATTTTTCAAGAACGATCGATCCACTTCCGGTCTGGATTTCCAGACTCTCAGCAAAGACACCTTCCAGTGTGATATCTCCATAGTCGGAAAGCAGTTCTACGCGCCCTTCTCCTGCATTGAGTCTTTCCGCATTTATTTCACCGCTGTCTGTTTCAGCTCGAACAGATCCCTGAATATCCGTGACCTCCAATTCTCCATATCCTGTTGCGAGGACGACATCTGCAGAGAGTCCGTTTACTTTTATGGATCCTGAATCTGTATTTGCATCTACATAAGTATCGACCGGCACCGTGATCGTCAGGTCAGCTGAGTATCGGTTGTACGTTCCCATGGCTCTGATCGCGGGAGGGTAAAATCGGACAAGGACCTTGTTTCCATCCTGGGAAACATCAATACGCATGTCCTCCAGTGCTTCCTGTGCCAGATCCGTTGTACGTCCCCAGGCGACAACAAGGGCTTCAACCTTGATACTGTTCGAATTGCCTGGCTGAATAGTTATATTCCCTCCATTGTTGTCAACAACCAGTTCGGCAGCTTCTATTGTGTCAAAAGACCATTCCATATCCTGGCTGACCGAGATGCTTTCAACCCGGAACAGATTCCACTGCAATTCATGGATCAGTACTTCACCGAAACCGGCTTTTGCAGCAAAGATGATTGCAATCAGGACCACAATCTTGGCCAGAATTAATGTACCTGCCAATATCCATTTTCGATTCATAATAATCTCCTGCTCATATTCATATCGTTATGATTCAGAACCCGGGAATTTGCTTTCAATGAGTTAGACCTGTGTGAATCCGGAAAGTTTCAAAAACAGGAGAAATGGCGGATGGAAATGGGCTGGGAAAAGAACTGCAGGAATCAAATCTGCACGGCACCGATGGTCTTTGAAACTAATTGCGCTTATGATGGTCTAAAGAGATAGGAGTGGCATATCGTGCAATCCGGGGAAATGGAATGGGTTCGGAGAGCCCAGGCAGGCGATAAAGATGCTTTTGGTATACTGGTGCAGGAATACCAGGGTTTTGTATATAACCTGGCCCTGCGCACTGTTTCCAACCCCCAGGATGCTGAAGATATTGCTCAGGAAACGTTCCTGCGTGCCTGGAAGGCGATGCCGCGGTTCCAGTTTAAGTCGAAGATCAGCACCTGGCTCTACCGGATCACAATGAATCTCTGTTACAACCGGCTTCCCGGATTAAAACGAGAAATAATGGCAGAGGATGATCAATTCCTGGAATCGATCCCTGATGAGTATTTCCCCAATCCTTCTCACGATGTAGAGATTGAAGAACTTCGGACTTTATTGCATCAACAAATCGAACAGATGCCGCCAGGCTACCGGATGGTGGTGATGCTGCGATTTCAGCAAGAATTATCCTATGATGAGGTATCCGAAATTGCGGATATCCCGCTGGGAACAGTAAAAACCATCCTGTTTCGAGCGCGGAATCAACTGCGTGAAGTTGTACGTTACTATCATGAGGAACCAGTATGGAACCTTTAAAAAACCCTGAGCAAGAAGCATTTCTGATAGTGGATGAGGCACTTGCCACATTTCCGATGGAACCTGCACCGGAGTCGATTTACCGTGCCGTAATGCAGCAGCTTGATGCGGCCGAACCCGTACCCCGGTTCCGGATTCGATGGCTGGATATAACGGTCAGTGTTTTTTTTGCCGGGATGGCGGTATTTGTGTTTTTCCTGATACAGGCTCCTATGCTGCCGCACAGCCTGTTTCCCCTGATGAAAGTCCGTATGATTGTATTGTGGCAGCAGCTGACGGTTGCTCTCCGTCCGATCGATCCGGCTGTCTTTCTGGGCATGCTGGTTGTCAGCCTGGGGTCATGCCTGGCTGCGGGTTGGGTATTCCTGCGCGCTTCAATCCATAGACCGCGGACAGCACACTGAGTACCGAAGCTAATGATAAATTGGTGTGTGCTTTCTGATCTGGTGGAGGACCTAATCTCAGCAGTCCGGGAATCACCTTCGGAGTGTTTTATCAGCAGTCATGGTGAGAATGCAGCCCGGGTTGTCAGCAGGACAATCCATGTGACCTGTGATACTTTATCAGCACATTCGTTGTGCTGATTTTTTGATTGTTATCTGCATCCTGTATACTGGTTTCGGTTTACCTCTTTATAAGGAGAGTACACATGGAAACGAATCACAAAACCTCTACTAATCTGCCCATTCGACGTCCATTGACCATGGTTCTGGTGTCTTCCATTCTGTGTGCGTTATTGATGGCAGCGGCGTCACTGGCCGGCCTCTTTTTCCCGGAGCAGGTATACAGCGAAGAAGCTCTGCTTCATGCTTTTTTTGTTAATGACGTAGTAAACCTTGTGATCGGGCTGCCGATTCTGATTGGCTCCATGTGGGCTGCGGTACGCGGTAAACTGCTCGGGCTGCTGTTATGGCCTGGAGCGCTGCTGTTTATTGTTTATACATACATTGTGTATGTGTTCGCGATGCCGTTGAATTGGGCGTTTCTGCTGCACCTGCTTCTCCTCACACTGAGTATCTATACACTGATTAGCCTTTTACTGACGATAAAGCCGGAATCGGTACAGCAGCAGCTAGCAGGGCAAGTGCGGGAAAAACTATGCGGTGGTGCTTTGATATTCCTTGGTTTACTGATGATTGCGCAGGTCCTTGGTGCACTGGTGGGAGAGATCAGCAGCCGGACGGGAATCAGCAGAGCGGATCTGGCCCTGCACACCTCGGATATGATCCTTGCGCCGGCATGGTTCGTGGGCGGACTGCTGCTTTGGAAAAGAAAGCCACTCGGTTATGTGCTCAGTCTGGGTTTGCTTTTCCAGATAAGCATGCTTTTCGTCGGTTTGCTGGTGCTTTTCCTGCTGGAACCCTTCATGCTTGGAGTGTTTTTTCGTACTGTGGATTTTATTGTCATAATTATTATGGGGCTGCCTGCTTTTATTCCGCTGGGTATTTTCACGCGCAGGATTATTAAAGCTGGAAAATCACTGAAAAGAAATGCGGCTGAATGAAAAACAATTTCTTTTTCTTCTGACAGGCATTGTATTTCGGAGTGTGGTTGATTACACGACTGCTCCCAACCCTGATATTCAACGCTGGCTGTCGCAAATGCCGGCTATCTTGCTCTCCTTCGATCCCTGTGGCTTTCTCCATCTTTTTTCTTCCCCGACTATCTTGTTCGTTCCAAAACATATACCTTCCGTCGTTCATTCCTCTGGCAAGTGGAATACTTCCTCAACGGTTGTACAAAAGGCACGAGCGATTCTTATTGCAAGAACTGTCGAAGGAGTAAAGCGCCTGTTCTCGATTGTGTTGATTGTCTTGCGGGTCACGCTGACTCGCTGTGCGAGTTCATCCTGGGTCCAGTTATGGGCTGCTCGCAGTACTTTGATGTTGTTTTCCAGCTCGCTTGTATTCATGCGGTTCGATACCTCAGATAAAACGATATCTGGTAGCCCCCTGCTCCTGCTATAATGGAGGTTAGGGCAATCATCACCGGATCGCATACCGGGTAAATGAACCACGAGGCTGCGAAGAACACGGTTGCTCCCACGGCTGCACAGAATGCCGACTTCCAGGCTTCTTTCTCCAACATCTGCACCCACTCATTACCCAATGCATCTGCCAGTGCTGAATCCTTCCTGACCTTGATACCAAGTCTTACTGATTCGACTGTGCTGAGGATCAGCAGAAGAAGGCTTAACACAAGACCCATCAGAACGATAATTCCCGCCGGTTCTGCGTTCAAATTGCTCTGTCTCAAAAAATAACGAACCAGCCAGAGAACCAGAAAGATCACATAACCACACAGATACAGCGTCAGGTTCTTTACCCGTCGTTGATTTAGTTTCTCGATCTCGTTCATCACATCCTCCATGTTGTGAAGGCAGGACTGGTAACATATATTACTCAAAAAGTAACCCAGACTACTCATAGTATATTTCATTATCTAATCATATGCAACCAAGAAAAGCTAACCACAACGACGCCGTGGAAATCATGTATGATAAAAATTGAATTAACTTCCATACTTTTGGCTGGAATTTCATCATCCAGGCATAATATCTCCCCGTAACGGAGAAAGGTGATGCTTATTTCTCAGGGTCGAACTCAGATCATGATGGTTCTCCTGTGTGCCTTCTTTCTTGCTGCTGCCTGTAATC
>JAFGNH010000094.1 GCA_016927115.1 Anaerolineales bacterium
ACAGTGGGACGATAACGAGCCTGCTGCTGCTGTGGATAAAACGAATCAAATCAGTATGAACCGCGCAGGTGAGGAATTGCGTTCAGAGGGAATACAGCTGGTGTCGTGGCGGATGACTCTAAACCTGTTGCGGGATAGAAGTATTGCAACAGAGAATTGAAAATACCGTTAACCGGTTGGTCGATCGGAGGGTTTATCTTCCTTATGGGTTTCCAGATAGATGGTTTCAGCCAATATTTCGGGAGGTATCAGTCTGGCGGCATTTTCTGGGTTCTTGAAGTAAGGGCGCATTTTTTTCGGGGGAACGAGGAATGGGAAAGATACTTTTTTGACCACTGTATTCCAGGGCAGTTCTATACGTGCAAAGATGCTCTGGAGGCTCTGCACTGATTTATTTTTGAGGGTATCAGGATTCATCCGCAGTAGTTCCGTTGTCATTGCGCGCAGCAGTGACGAATAGGAAGAACGGCCGATTATTACGAGAAGTGCATACAGTAAAATAGTGCCGTTAATCCACAGACTGTGTTCGCTGTAGAAATCGAGTACTTTGCCGCCAAATCCACCAAGAAAGGAACGGATAATTGCGTCTATCATAAGGATCCTGACTTAGAGACAGGGGTGGCATTATTTGCCACCCCTGAAAACATGAACCGTAAGGATGATTACTCCTCTACTACGGGCGCACCGGCGGCCTTTTCCCAACCCTTCTGGTTCTTGTTGTACATGAACATAGCAACAACAAGCAGAGCGAGGATTATAACCAGGCCGAACACGCCGAGGCTCTGGCTGAGGAAAGTGAACAACCCGGCGGGCCACAGGAAACCATCACCAATGCTGGTGATCAGCGAAGCGCCTTCCGGCATAGCGAAGCCAGCTTCAACGGCAGCCTGGGTGAAGATCGGGGCCATGCTGGTGGCGATGTAGAAGCCAACAATCAGTTCCAGCGTTCCCGAGATGATCATCCTGAAGATGTTGCCCTTCATAAGCGGCGCCATCATCGCAACCACGAACGGGATGATCGCCAGGTCGGCAAACAGGAGAACGCGGTTACCGGGCAGAATAATGCTGAGCAGAATGGCGATCGGTACAAGCACCAGTGATGCGGAGATAGCAGCCGGATGGCCGATCAGAATCGCGGAGTCGAGGCCGATGAAGATCTCACGGCCGGACGCGCGCTTCTGCATGAAGGTGCGGGCAGCTTCGGAAACCGGGATCAGGCCTTCCATCAGAATCTGGACCATGCGGGGGAGCAGCAGCATAACGGCGGCGAGGTTGATACCAACCTGAAGGACCTTCACGAGGACGGTCTGGAAATCACCGGCGTTGTAGAAGCCCAAAATACCCAGGATCAGGCCGATGATCAGGCCGAGGATTACCGGGTCACCAAAGGTGCCGAAGCGCTTCTGGATGGTTTCTGAGTCTGCTTCAATGTCACGCAGTCCGGGGATTTTTTCAATCAACCAGTTGGTGAAAATGGCGAAAGGAACACCGGGAGCAGTGGTCAGGTGCGGAATGGAAATACCAGGCACGTTGTAAAAAGCCTGAACGGCCGGTGCAGTCCAGTCAGCAAGGAACAGAGCCAGAGCAGCAGCAATAGCGGCGCCGATCAGGCCGTATACGAAGCTGCCGGTCACGATAGCAACCAGGGAGCCAATGAACGCGAAGTGCCAGAAGTTCCAGATATCGACGTTCAGGGTCTTGGTCCAACGCAGCAGAAGCATAACAACGTTGACGAGCAGGGCGATCGGGATCACCCACAGGCCGACCTGGGTGCCGAATGCAATAGCAGCAGCTGAAGGCCAACCTACGTCCACGATGTCACGCTGCACGCCGGTGTTGGCAACCATTGCCTGGCCGACGTCGGTAAGAGATCCCCACATCAGGCCGATGACGAGGTTGATGCCGATAAACGCGATACCGACAGTAACGCCGGCTCGGAAAGCTCGACCGGGTTTTGCCCCAAGAATCCAGGCGACAAAGAAAATGATAATGGGCAAAAGCACGGTTGCACCAAGGCTGTCAATTACAGCTTTTAGCGCGGTAAGAAATGCATCCATTTCAATCCTCCATAAGTGATAATAAGCTAATTTGAAATGTTCTGATTAGTGTTACTCGGATATTGCCTGGTAAATCTGGTCGATAACCTCCTCCTTTCCAATTCCAGTAAGGAATGCCAGAGTGTGGATAACTGGAACGCCTAGATTATCCGGCACCGGAGTAGTCGTAACAATTAGATCAAACCCTTCCTGTACCAGAGATCTGATCTCCGATGCCTTGCACTGTCTGGTTGTTACGGAAATACCGCGTTCTTTCATCGCTTCTTCTATACCACGGGCAACAACAGTGGACGTAGCGATGGCGGTACCGCACGAAACCAGGATCCTCTTTGTCTGTGCCATGATCTCCTCCAAAACTATTTTGTGATATGAATCAAGCCAACTTAAGATTTATCAGTTCTACATCGTTGTTGAGAGAATACACTTTACGTCGGATGGCGTTTGTGCCTGGAATACAGCTTCAATTACGCCGGGATTCTGCAGCAGGCTGGCAATGGCCTGGAGCATTTCCACCTGCGCTTTTGCTTCATCCAGCGCCAGGAGAATAATAAACTGTACATCGACAATCTCATCAGGAGAGACCATATTGTGGAAAGAGACCGGGTTTTTCAGCGTAGCCATGGCGAGCCCGGGCTTTTTTACATGAACGATATCGGTATGTGGAATTGCAGCGTTAATGTTTCCCATCAGGGGGAGACCTGTTGGAAGCGATTTTTCGCGTTCTATCGCTGCTTCAGCAAATGTATCCTGGACATATCCGGCCAGATACAACTTCTCACTCAGCTTCCTGATTACCTCTTCGGAGGATTCAGCCTCGAGATTCAATAGAATTGCCCGTTCTTCAAGAAGGCTACCAATATTTATACTCATTCACTTCTCCGGCCGGTATTTACGATGCATGGCTAGTTTCGTATTCTTTTCGCTGCTCAAATGCATCCTGGATCAGTTTCAGTTGCAGATAATCACCCGACCGTATCAGGTCCCGATTCGCAGCAGTTCTTCGGCTACCAGATAGTCCGTGACCAGGATGTTTACAAGATGACTGCGTAGTGCACCCAGGATTGCATCGATTTTTTCCAACCCACCAGCCACACCGATACGGTCAGGGATCTGCAGCAGGGAATTTTTATCTACTGTAATAAGACGTTTCTCGTATTCTTCAGCAGCTATCTCACCCTGTTTTGTAAAATGCAGTCCGCAAACTTCGCCGACTACGTTCTCGGCTGCCATATAATCCAGATCACCGGGAAGCATAAAACCGGTCTCATAGAAAATCTCTTTCTCGTGAGTCAGGTTTCCAATCCCGAGCAGTGCCAGATCACATTCAACGGCCTTCTCCAGGGTTTCTTTCACGCTGCGATTGTGGCGCAGCGCTTGGGCAAGCTCAGGCCTATCCAGGATGAAGGGGGCATTCAGGAAGAAGGTTTCACCGCCTAATTTTTCTGCAGCCAGCAGTACGAGGTTGTGCCCATCCAGGGTGCGGTTGTGGGAGCCCAATGAGCCAACAAGTTGGACCACGCCGGAAATCGGTTTTGCCCGTCCGTCAAGTTCATCGATTACCTCACGGATGGCAGAACCAAGTCCTATACCGATCGTTGTGTTCTCGGTGAGATAATCCTTCAACAGCCAGCTGCAGGCTTTTCCGAGGTTCCCGAGGAGGCCATCGGGGCGGTTAGCCTGTTCGACCACTACGCGTGCTCCACGAAGATGAAAAGTCTGAATTAGTTTTTCTTCAAGTTGATTGTCGACCACAACGGGCCAGTTGACACGGATATCCACGATACCAAGTTTGCGCGCTTCAGTAAGCCATCTGGAGATCATGGATCGGTCCACTCCGATACCACGAGCAATTTGTGCCTGTGTCTTCCCCTCCACAAAATACTGCTCCGCGATCTCGGCTAGCAGGACTGAACGAATCTCAGAATTATCATGCTGGCTGACTTGTATCATTCCATGGCTCATAGTTGTGATTAAAGTATCACATTTGTGAGTTTAGCATTATCCTGCAGGCAAGTCAAGAATTATGTTTTTTCTGTGTGGATTTTCCTGTCTGCTTATTGTAGTAACCCGTTTTGGAGGGATTGGTTGCTGACAGATCTGCCGCTTTCCGGTGCCTGAAGGGCATGGAGGCGAGTGGGGAACGGGCGGAAATTCGGGTTATCTGGTGGTTTTCCTCCGGAACAGAAGCTGTGCCGGCCTCTTGTGGCCGGCACAGCTGGGAGTTCCCGAAGCGGTTTGAATCTGAATTTCAGAATGTGTTGACGTTAATAAAACAGAAGTATCGGGTTCTCAAGAGCCAATTGAAGATCCGCCATAAAATGAGCGGCTACGGCACCGTCAACGATACGGTGATCGGCTGAAAGAGTGATAGCCATTACTGGACGGACAGCCAGGCTGTTATCTTCCAGGGCTACAACCTTTTTCTGCATGGCACCAACAGCCAGGATCGCTGACTGGGGTGGGTTGATGATGGCATCAAACTGCTGTACACCAAATGGCCCAAGGTTGGAGATGGTAAAGGTGCCACGTGATACCTCTGAGGGCACAAGCTCGCCAGACTTCGCTCTGCTTGAGAGATCATTCAGTTCTGCAGCAAGCTGGGCGAGGCCTTTAAGGTCGGCGTTGGGGATCACCGGGACGATCAGGCCGTCGGGGAGCGCAACGGCCACACCTATGTTGATGTCACCATGCAGTACGATGCTGTCTTCCTGCAGCATGGCGTTCAGGTAGGGGTGGTCGCGGAGAACGAAAGCCACCATTTTAACCAGCAGCGCAGTAGCAGAAATCTTATGCTGTCCGAGTTTCTCGGCTTTTTGATTCATAGCTGCACGGGCTTCATTGAACCGTGTCATATCAACTTCAGCAGTGAAATGGATGTGGGGGATGGTCTGGTAACTGGTGGTCAACCGCTCGGCGATACGCTTTCGCATCAGCGCCATCGGAATTACCTGATCTTCGCGTGAGGCGGCCGGTGGGTGTACAGCTGGTGCAAATCCATCAACGTCTGCTGCCTGGATTCGACCACCCGGCCCACTACCGGAGACCCGGGTGAGATCCACCTGGTTTTCGCGGGCGATACGGCGTGCAGCTGGAGTGGCATACACTTTTCCCGGTACAGCCCCGGCTGCAGGAGTATGCAGGGCGGTTTCCACGTCTGAGCGTGTAATTTTGCCGCCGGCGCCTGTTCCCGTCAGTGCAGAAAGGTCGACACCTTCGGCTGCAGCGATCTTGCGCGCTACCGGTGTGGCTTCAACTGCAGCTGCGGACTTGCCTGAGGAAGGAGGTTCCGGCTCGGGCTTTGCTGCAGTGGATTCTGCGGCTTTGTCGGGAAGGCTCTCGCCCGGTTCAAGTATCCAGGCGATGGTTGTGCCGATTGGGAGGACATCACCAGCAAAAGCGGAGATTCCATCGAGGATGCCGCCAGCCGGTGCTTCGACATCGATCGCAACCTTGTCGGTTTCGATAGAAAGGATGATTTCGCCCTGTTCCACCGTTTCTCCGTTTTGTTTTTTCCACTCGACGATGGTCCCGGTTTCCTGGTCCATGTCGACTTTAGGCATGATCATTTCGGTAGCCATATCACACTCTCAGTGCAGCCAGATTGCGTGCAGCCTCGATGATGTTTTCCACCTGAGGAACCGTGTTGTACTCCAGGTTTCGGTTATAGGGGATGGGCATCTCACGTCCGGCCAGGCGCTGGATTGGTGCATCGAGATAGCCAAAGGCTTCGCTTTCAGCAATCATGGCAGCCAGTTCACTGCCAAAGCCGCTGGTTTTAACTGCTTCGTGAACGATTAGTACCTTTCCGGTCTTTTTAACTGAGTTAATGATTGTTTCGGAATCCAGCGGGCGCAGGGTTCTTGGATCGATCACTTCCACACTGATACCTTCTTCGGCCAGCTTCTTTGCAGCTTCGAGTGAGCGGCTTACCATGATCGAGGTGGCGATGATGGTCATATCGCTGCCTTCCCGTTTAATATCAGCCTTTCCAAGCGGGATGGTGTACATCTCTTCAGGTACTTCACCTTTTGTCTTGTAGAGCAGCTTGTGCTCAATAAAGACCACGGGATTATCATCCCGGATCGAGGCGATGAGCAGACCTTTGACATCATACGGTGTGGTCGGCATGACGACTTTCAAACCGGGGATATGGACAAACCAGTTTTCGAGGCTCTGGGAATGCTGTTCGGCTGCACCGGTTCCGGATCCAGCCGGTGTACGCAGCACCATCGGGATGGTTGCGTTGCCGCCGAACATGAACCGGATCTTTGCTGCCTGGTTTACAAGCTGCTCCGAGGCCAGGGTGGTAAAGTCCATGAACATGATCTCAGCGATCGGGCGCATACCGATCAGGGCGGCGCCGACGGCAGCACCGGTAAGGCCGAGTTCAGTGATGGGAGTATCGAGAATACGATCAGGGCCGAATTTCTCCAGCATGCCATAGCTTGCCTGGAAAGCGCCGCCGTATTCGCCTATATCTTCTCCGATCAGGAATACGCGCTCATCGCGCTCCATTTCCTGGGTCATAGCCTCCCGTACGGCTTCAAGGTAGGTAATTTCTCTCATGGGGCGTACACTCCTTCTTCGATGGTTTCGAGGGAAGGTTCCGGACTGGCTTCTGCGAAGAGGCGGGCGCTTTCGATATCTGCGTAACCCTGTTTTTCAGCCGCATCAGCTTCTTTTTCTGTGATCCAGTTATTTTCGACAGCGAGTTTACGGAAGCGCAGGACCGGGTCTTTCTCCTTCCAGGCATCGATTTCTTCCTGGGTTCTGTAGCGATTACGATCGCTTTTTGAGTGGCCGCGCCAGCGGTAGGTATCATTGACAATCAGGCTCGGGCCTTTCCCGCTGCGGGCGTGTTCCACTGCTTCTATGGTAGCTTCCCGGACAGCGAGCAGGTCATTGCCATCGACGGCTTTTCCGGGGAAACCATACAGTGGTGCCCTTGCAGCAAGCTGTTCGCTGGTTGTCCAATCCCTTGATGGGAAGGACATGGCATACTGGTTGTTTTCGCAGATGAAGACAACCGGAACCTGATAGAGATGGGCCAGGATCATACTTTCATGGAAGGCACCGTTCGAAGCTGCACCATCACCAAAGAAGCAAAGCAGGACGTTGTTTTCTTTCTGCATCTTCAGGCCGATTCCAATACCGACGGCCATGGGGATGCCACCGCCGACCACGCCGTTGGCACCAAGATTACGGCCTTTCATATCAGCGATGTGCATCGACCCGCCGCGGCCGCGGCAGTAGCCGTTTTCCTTGCCATAGAACTCCGCCATCATCAGGTTGAGGTCGGCGCCCTTGGCGATGGTCAGGCCATGGCCGCGATGGTGGCCGATAATGTAATCCGTCGGCTTCAATACGCTTATTGCGCCAACGGCCGATGCTTCCTGCCCGATCGAGAGGTGCATTGTGCCGTGGATCTTGCCGGCCATGTAGCTTTTTTCCGCCTGTTCTTCAAAGGCGCGGATCTGATACATGGTATGAAGCAGTTCTTTAGCTTCTTTTTTACTTATCTTCATCTAGGGTTTCCCTCCTTATCTCATTCAGGTCTGAACTTTTCAGACCTTCCAGAGGTGGTGAATTTTTTCGCGGAACTGTGCGGCAGCTTTTTCATGATCAGAAGCGGCATAAATGGCCCGGCCGATAATGAATACAGAGATGTCCAGGCCCTGGAAAAAGGAGAGGCTGTCCAGTTCAATTCCGCCGGCGACAGACATCTTGAAGCCGTAATCAATCAGCTTCTGGATTGTATCGAGATCCGACTGCTGCCATAAACGTGACGCATTGCCTTCATCCCAGCCACGATGATAAACCATGCGGTCCACACCGAGTTTCCGCCATTCTTCAGCGCGAGCGAGGATATCGCGAATCCCGGTCAGCTCGATGAACATTTCCTTATCGGGGCGGGATTGTGCTTCCTGGAGAGCGAGTCGGACAGTGTCCAGGGGTGCGGCACCGATTACAGTCATCCAGTCGGCACCTGCATCGAAGCACATTTTTGCTTCACCTCCGCCCACATCCGGGGTTTTAACATCTGCGAGGATGAGTTTTTCCGGGCAGAACGCCCGGATAGTTTGTACTGCAAGCATACCGGCAGCTTTTGTCAGTGGGGTGCCGATCTCGATCACGTCTACCTGTGTGCAAGCCTTTTGTGTTACGGCAAGGGCGGTCGGCAGATCAAAAAAATCAAGTGCGAGTTGTAAATAGGGTTTATTATTCATAATATCAATATTCACTCCTGTGAAGTACACATTGAGCCGGTGAACCCGGCTGTTATTAACTTTTCCACGACCCAGTTGTAACTCCTTCTGATTTGTTCAACAGCGTCCGGCTGATCACCTGTCCAGAGTTCCAGAACAATTGGACCATGATAGTCCATACCGGCCAGTTTCTGAAAAGCCTCCAGAAACGGCACACAACCTTCACCCGGGGCAACAAAGCGCAGCTTCCCTGGGAGAGTATCTTTAACATGGAGTGCTGCAATATGTCCTCTTGCTGTTTCAAGCTCGCTCAGTACGTCTTTACCGGCATACACCAGGTTGCCGATGTCAGCGTAGGCCTGGAACCAGGGAGATTGAAAATGGTTTACATACTGCATGACTGCAGTGAGTGAATCGATGCTTTTATCCCAATTTTCAAGGGCGAGCATCACCTGAGCCTGTTCGGCCCAGTGTATGGCTCGGGACAGGTTTTCCAGGAACAGCTTCCTGGTGCGGGGTGTGCTTTTTTCATAATAAACGTCGCAGCCGGAGAGAAGTATGGTGCGTATGCCCATTTCCAGTGAAAAAGTGATGGCTTTTTCCAGGTAGTCCATACCGGTATCGCGTGTTTTATTATCAAGGCTTCCGATGGGAAAACGGCGGTGGGTGCTCAGAGAAAGTGATCTTATTGGTGTATTCAGGTCCTGACTTTTCAGTAGGAGATCCCGTCTCCTGCTGCGGCTCCATTCCAGACGAGAGATTCGATCTTCGCTTTCGTCGATGGAAATTTCCATAAAGTCATAACCTGCTGCGGAGGTTTGGCTGAGTTTTTGCTCCCAGGTATACTTCGCAGGAAGGGCTTTTTCATACAGCCCGATCACTGGTACTGTTCTGTGGTTTTCCTGACCGGTTCGTGCCTTTTTCCGGTTCTCCATTGCGTGCTTTTCCATTGTTTCTGCAGTTCTGGTCGACAGATTGTTGGGTTCCCGACCCGGAATACTTTACGCTCCGGGTGTATTTGATCGTTGATTCGCCCGTTGTCAGGATGCAGGGCATTTCTCTGCCCGGCCGGGTCCATTACCGCTGTTTTTTTCTTGACTTCCTGACCATCCTGCGATAATGTACATATGTGACGAAATACTGCACAATTGTGATAATCGTACCGCTGAAGAGTCTGTTTGTCAACAAGGTGGAATCGCGAAGGCAGCAGAAAATTCGCAGCGTTGGGTCATTAACTGGCAGGGTAAAGTCGTGTCGACTACAATCAAGAGCATCATCTGATAAGCAAGGGGAAATCCGTGGGCAAAAAACAAAGTCGGGCTGAACGGGACGAATTATTAGCCGATATTGCTGAGATGTATTATGAGAGGGCGATGACGCAGGCCGAAATTTCAAGGGAGGTCGGGATCACACGCTCGGCGATCTCGCGCCTGTTGACCGAGGCGCGTCAGAGAGGCATAGTGGAAATTCATATCCAGCGACCGATACGATTTAACAGTGAGCTTGCACAGAAGTTGAAAACACGCTTTTCTTTGAAGGTAGCGCATGTGCTGACCTGGGAGGATGAAGGCCGGTATGAAATACTCAAGCAGCGTCTTGGGGCAGCCGGGGCAAAGGTGTTTTCAGACCTGGAAAAAGACGGACAGGTGATCGGTGTGGCCTGGGGCTACACAGTAAGTGCGGTTATTGACGCTATGCCTGAGAATCATCTTGCGGGAGTAAAAGTTACCCAGCTGGTAGGCGTACTTGGTTCCAGTGTGCATAAATACAGTGGTCAGGCTCTGGTGGAAAAACTGGCTGGAAAATTGGATGGAGAAGGTGTATACCTCTACACGCCATTTATCGTTGAAAAACCACAAACAGCGACAGTGCTTCGAAATGATCAGAGTGTGCGGGAAACGATGCTGATCGGCCAGAATTGTGACCTGGCCATTCTGGGTATTGGATCGACAATACCCGAGTACTGCAGTCTTTTCCAGGGTGGGCATATCCAGAAATCTGATCTGAAAGAGCTGCAGCAGGCAGGGGCAGTGGGGGATGTCTGCGGCCATTATTTCACTGCGGATGGGTCGATTGCTCAGGTAGCCTTTCACCAGCGGCTGATCGGGATTTCGCTGGAGGATCTGCGGAACACTCCTGTCCGGTTGGCCGTGGCAGGTGGCTTGAATAAAGCTGAGGCGATTTTAGGTGCGATCCGGGGCGAACTGGTGAATCACCTGATTGTGGACAGCCTGACTGCGGCACGGATTTTGGCACTGGACGCTCCCTGAAAACCGGTCGCAGTAGTGTGTTTTGCGGATATGGGCTATCCGCGTGGGTAAAAATCATTGTTTTTTGAAGGAAATTTGCGCATAGCCATTTGTTAATAGCTGTTTTTGCCGAATAGAGGGCTGTATGACAGAGTGTCCACTGATTATCCTGACAAACGATGACGGAATAGATTCTCCAGGCCTTGCTGCAGCTGCAGCAGCACTGGACCCACTCGGTGAGCTTGTAATCATTGCCCCTGCCAGGCAGCAAACCAGCATGGGGCGCAGCCGATCCTCACAGCATCAAAGTGATAGTAATTTCTCAAGACATGATGTTGCATACAATGGAAAGCATTGGGAAGGCTTTGCCGTGGACGCTTCGCCCGCGGTTACTCTTGAACTCGGGCTGCATGCACTTCTCAAACGACCAGCCGCACTGGTGGTTTCTGGGATAAATTATGGTGAAAATGTCGGAAGCTGTGTGACGATCTCAGGAACGATCGGCGCAGCCTTGGAAGCTGCTGATTATGGCCTTAAAACCATGGCTGTTTCGCTCGAGATTAATAGCAGTGATTATCACTCCTATGATCAGGATGTTGATTTTGAAACAGCCGCAGCTTTTACCCGCATGTTCGCACGCAGTTTACTCCTGGCAGAGCTGCCGCCCGATGTTGATGTTCTTAAAATTGAAATTCCAGCAGCTGCAACGATAAACACACCATGGATTGTTTCCCGGCAGGATCGGATTCCTTATTACAAGGCTGGAGTGCTGGCGGAGGGGAACCAGGAGCGGATCCCCACATTGCGACATTTTCCCAGAAAAGGCGAGTATTATGCAGCTGGGACTGACGCATTTGCATTGGCAGATGGGGTTGTTTCTATTACACCATTGAGCCTCGATATGACCTCGCGAGTTTCACTTGATCAATTGAAAAACAAAATCATGGAAGGAATTGCCGAAGATGAAAACCAGTGTTAAGAAATTTCTTGGTAAATGGGGAGAAGAGTACAGCTGGGATGGCCCAAAAACACGCCGGTACAATATGGAAGCAGGTCCTGTGGATGAGACATGGTTGATTGGCAAGGTGGATGGAGCCAGGAATTTTGCCATTCGATATTACCATGTGGTCGGGAATGCTGTCACAAAACTTGAAGAGCATCATCATGATCATGGGATAGTTATCCTGCATGGCAAGGGACGAGTGCTTATAGGTGATAAAGAGCATCCTGTTGAGCAGGGCGATGTGGTCTATATTCCTCCGGATACGCTGCACCAGATAAAAAACGGCACGGGCGAACCACTTGGTTTCCTCTGTGTTATCCCGGCGAAACGAGAAAAGCAGGGGAAGATAGTATGGTCGGAAGAAGGGCTGTTCACAGAGGAATAGCTGCTCGATCAGGGTTTTCAAGTGGTGATATGGGCGCAGTTGTATGAAAAAGAAGTTGAAATGGGCGATATTGGGCACCGGAAAGATTGCCAATCGATTTGCCGCTGCACTCAATCATCTTCCTGAAGAGGCTGAACTGCTTGTCGTCGGCTCGCGTACCAGGGAATCTGGAGAGGCTTTCGCAAAGCAGTATGGTATTCAGCGCAGCTATGTGGGTTATGAACAGGCTGTCGCCGATCCTGATGTGGACATCGTTTATATTGCCACACCGGGCAGATTCCACCTGCAGGATACAAGCATGAGCCTGGAGGCGGGAAAACACGTTCTCTGTGAAAAAACCCTCACAATGAACGCTGCTGAAGCTGTTGAGGGCGTCGCATTGGCCCGCAGTAAAAAGCTTTTTCTGATGGAAGCAATGTGGACACGCTTTTTTCCAATCCATGTACGTTTTCGGGATCTGCTTGCTGAGAAAGCACTGGGAACAATCCGCGGTATGAATATCTCGTTCTGTGCACAGGTGCCTGACGATCCGTCGAATCGCTTTTTTGATGTTGAACTGGGGGCCGGCGTCCTGCTCGATACAGTGTCCTATGGTATCTCATTTGCATACCAGCACCTTGGAAAACCAGATTCCTTCAGCGCCCAGACTACAGTTGGAGGAACCGGGGCTGATGTACAGACCGCTGTACTGCTGAACTACAGGCGTGGTCAGCTTGTTACTATGATCAGCTCACAGATCTCCTGGGAAGTAAAAGAAGCAGTGATCTTTGGAAGTGACGGTAAAATTGTCATCCATGCACCATGGTATAAACCCACAGCAATGACGATTTATCGCAGGGATCAGGATCCGGAGACCATTCATATACCGGTTGGAAATTTCAATGGATATGAGTATGAGGCGAAAGCGGTTATGGACTGCATACGAGCTGGGAAAATGGAATGTGATGTAGTCCCACTTGATGAAAGTATTCAAATCATTCGGTTCCTGGATGCGGTTCGGGCGGAGCTTGGGATCCAGTATCCGTTTGAAGAACTGACCCCACCACAGGATTGGAGATGACAATTGGCGATCAATATCGGTTCAGCGGGGTTTCTGATATCGAGGAAGCTCTGCCCACTGGGTAGGTGAAGGGTATAACACCAAACCCGACCCTGCTGGTTGCTGCCACTCAAGTCACGACTCGGCATCTCTGCACGGGCACTGGCGGCAAAAGAGGCCGGAGCAGATTATATAACAGTATACTTTTCACGGATAAAGCTTGAGGAAGCTGAGACCTTGTTTAAAGCCATACGGGACATCCTGAATGGATCTCCAACAACAATTTTAACCGTCAGTCAGAAATCTAATCAGAATGGAATAGCAGCTCTGCTGGCATGTGCACATCACTGTACACTGTCTCTTCGGGTTCTGACGGGATCGATCGATTATCCGCAGTCGGAGCGGGTTGTTGCGGTGTTTCAGTCAGGGGATATTTTTCTGGCATTGTAACGGCCTGTAAGAGTAAATGGGAAAAGCAGCTAATTTTCAGCGATAACTGCAGTAAGATTCGGCTGCAGTTTTTTTCTCCCCTGATACTGGTAATTGAGACCTCATTATTTGCGTTTCTCGTGAGGAAGGAGTCACGTTTTTCGTGTTTTTCCAGTTTTAATCCCGATGAGCAAGAAAAGGATTCCACACAGGACAATAGGGGATAATGGAAGGAATGTCTGTAACGGGAAGAAGTATCCGCGGATCAGCCAGAACAGAAGCAGGTTTGATGCGAACAGTATCAGGCACAACAAACTACCAATTAGTTCCCATCTCCAGGCAAAACCCAGACTGATCACGCTTAAAATTACCAGAACTGGGAGCAAGTTTTCAATCGGAGGGTAATCTTCTACCGTATTATAATCCGGGCCTATAAAATTTGCGATAAAGAAAAGCAGTATGAAGAGAATGATGGGGACACTGATAATTCTTGCTGTCAACCGCATACGTCTGATTGTGATGGAGGGATCAGTACTACCACTATCAGATATTCTTTCCATAACAGGTCCTCCTTAAAGCAGTCGGGGAAAACAGCTGCTGATTCGTCACAGGATTCTGGAGATGGAGTGCTTTTTATACTGACTCCAGTGTAGCGGATTACCCATAAGAATTCAAATCCTGGGTGAGATTGCTGCTGTGTCAGGACACAGATCCGAATCGCTCTTTTCGAAAACCCTGATTCAGGAAAGAAAGATTCTCACAGTATGAAGTAAGGGTTTTTGCTCTGGCTGTTTGTCAAGAGTCTTTCCGGTATACCTATTTTGACATCCGGATAAAACGGGTATATACTGCATGTTAGTTATTACTCACTAACAATATGAAGAGAGGCATTTTTTTTATGGGTGATCAAAATCCACTAAAACCGGATCCGCACAGAGGGCGAACGGATACACGCAGCAAAATAATTCACGCTGCTGCAGACGTCTTCGCAGTCCAGGGTTATGCTCGGGCAACGACTCAGAAGATTGCAGATGCCTCAGGTTTTACTGAGATGACATTGTTCCGCCATTTCGGCTCCAAGGATAACTTGTTTGCCGCTGTGCTGGAGCAGTATGCCGTTCCCGAAAACTTTGAACAGCTCCTGCGGCAAACGATGCAGGGATCGTATCGTGAGAATCTGCTTCTTTTTGGTAAATACCTGCTTGAGGTTTTGATCGAGCGGCGTATCGCGATGCAGATGATGCTTTGTGAAGCCAGCCATTTTCCGGATTTACAGGAAGTACTTGGCCGTGCGCCTGCAAGACTTCGCAAAGCAGCGGCGTCCTATTTTTCTCAATGCATTAAAAAGGGTGAACTCGTTGATCGTGATCCGGAGTTAATGGCGCAGGTTTTTATTGGTTTTTTCTTCTCCTATGCAATTGGATCCGGAATCCTGGAAGCTTCAATGAAACTGGAACTGGAGAAGGAACAGATGATAGAAGAATTCGTTGATCTTTTTGTCCAGGGAACGGTGCGAGCGCAGGATACTGCTGCAAAGGAGTTACAGGATGGATAAAAGCAATCAGCCCACGGCAGTATCTGTGGAGGGCGTTTCGCGTATGTTTGGCGATCTCTCTGCTGTCGATTTTTTAAGTCTGCAGGTTCCTCCAGGGGAAATATTCGGCCTGCTGGGGCCAAATGGTGCGGGGAAATCCACCTTGATTCATATGATTATCGGAATACTGCCGCGCAATGCCGGTTTGATCCAGGTGCTGGGCCTTGATCCTGAAACGGATCGGCGGGAAGTAAGAAAATTGATCGGTTTTGTACCACAGCACACAAATGTATATCTGGATTTAAGTGCGATTGAAAATCTGTGGCATCATGCTGCACTGTATTGTGAAAACCTGACGGATATGGCAGAGAAGATAAAAAACCAGCTGCAGCGAATGAATTTATGGGAGCGGCGCAAAGACCCTGTACGCACATTCTCAGGCGGGATGAAACGACGTCTTGTGCTGGCTCGCGCTTTGCTGCATGACCCGCAGGTAATATTTTTCGATGAACCTACTCTGGGTGTGGATGTTCAGGGCAGGCACGTTCTGTGGGAGCATATCAAGGCTCAGCAGGACCGGGGAAAAACCTTTCTGATCACCACAAATGATATGAACGAAGCCGACAGGCTCTGTGACCGGTTGATGATTATTGACAGAGGAAAATCTGTAGCAGTAGACACACCAGAAGCTTTAAAATCTGATCTGGGGCGGGATATTGTAACAATTCGTACCCAGCCGGATATTGAAGCTCCCGAAACACTTTTTTCGGATCTTGGTATTCAATCCATCAGCAGGTCGAAAAATGGTTTTCTCCGTCTCGAAGTCCTTACTGCTGAGGAAATTGCCGGAGAACTCGTTAAACGTGTCGGCGCCAGCTATCAGCTTGAAACAATGAGGATCGCCCGTCCAACCCTGGATGATGTATTCCTGCACCATACAGGACGAGAGCTGAGGGAGGCATAGGCGTGCGCCATATTATTCGTCTTACATGGAATGAATTTCTACTGGCAAGATCAGAAATGGCAGTGCTGCTGATTGCTGTATTTCAGCCAACACTCATGTTTTTCCTGATGTCATTGGTGCTGGTCCAGCCTACTTTTGATGTCCAGGTTCTTCCTTCAGGCATGGCAGCTGATGAAGATCTGCTGCGGGCGATGAATACTGTTGGGATTCAATCAGGTGTTCCATACATAAATCCGATACTCCTGGAAGAGCCCTCTTTTGGATTGGGAAGCCAGTATCTACACATTGAGAATGAATCCGGAAATCCCGAGGTGGTGCAATACTTCAATCTGATCGACAGCAATATGGTGAAAAACTTCCGCAACCGATTAACAGCAGCTGGATTGATCCTCTGGAATGAGGAGTTAGGCTCACGAGCTGTAGAGATACGGGAGGTACCGCTGCTCCCGATTGATGTGCCTTATACGGTATACTTTGGCCTGGGGATGGTTCCTCTGGCGGCGTTTCTGGCAACAATTATGGTCGGTGCTTCCACTACCACACATGATTATGAAACCGATACGATACTGGAATATCAGCTATCCCCTCTGGCACCTGCCTGGATCCTGGCAGCGCGGATTATGAGGACTGTGCTGATAGGTTGGTTCGCTTCAACAGTGCTTTTTTTGATGCTTTGGCTGCTGTCGGGATACGCCCCCCGATTTGGGATACTTGCTGCAGTTATTCTCTTTCCCATCTGCCTCATTGGCAGTTCGCTGGGGGTTTCCATCGGCCTGGCGATCCGTCGCCCGCTGCCGGCTTTTGTTATTTCACTGGCCTCTTCTTTCCTGTTCTGGTTGATGGGCGGGGCTTTTGGACTTCCATCCGGTTTTAACCAGGGTTATGAACTGGTAAGCAGGTTTATCCCCAACACGCATGCAGTTGAACTGCTTTTCCCAATGATGTACGAGATAAACGTAGGATCCCCGGTTCTCTCAGTGATCATTCTGGTTCTTCAGAGTGGCTTGAGCTTGCTGCTGGTCTACCGGTTGTACCGGAACAGAGTGGCGAGCAGTCAGGAGCCGAACCATGCCTGACCATACATTGAAACGTTTATGGATTATCTTCCGGACAGAGTTCCTTGCTTGGCGCCGAGATCCTATCACGGCACTCGGTGGCGTTATTCCCCCCACCTTTATTCTCATTGCTTTTGGACTGCTATTTGGCGGAAAACTGCTTTTTCCAATCGCAGTGATCAACAAGGACTCAGGTCCCTATGGCAAGATACTCGTAGACGCAATCACGCGTGTTGAATCCCCATTTGGAATACCTTATTACGAGATAGTTGAAACAGATCCGACTGCTGCATGGGATGATTACCAGCACTACCGGATTGAAGGTATCTGGGAAATTCCTGCAGATTTCTCGAGCCGGATTGCATCAGGTAACTCACCCCGGATAAACATGTATTTCAACAACTATATTGATGACCGGGCAAAGAATCACAGATTATACGCAGCTGAAATACTCTGGGCTTTTTATGAGGATATCGGTATGCAGGATCCACCACTGCTGCTCGGGGAAGTTTACCCGGCAGATACCATGGTCCATTGGTTCCCGGTTATTGGAGTGGGTGTTGTGCTTATGTCCGCGATGCTTGGCGGTATCTTCAACATGTATGCATTGACATACAAAGAAAGCCGCTCCGGGCTGATGGTTGAAGCGGCTCTGATGACACGCTCTGTGCTGTATTTGTTGATTCCAAAAACGATTCTATCGATTCTTTTCAGCCTGGCGACAGGAACGATTATGCTGGGTGTCCTGAGTTTGTGGCTGGGTGTCTGGCCTGGAGGTTTATTATGGCTGACACTGCTGCTGATGGCAGTGGTTGCAGTTTTCTGGGTCAGCATATCACTGCTTGTAGGTCTTTCAATCAGGGATTACATGGCCGGTGCGATTGGAGTGGCCCTTTCAGGTATCCTGGTATTCTTTATTGGCGGAGGCCTGAATTTCGTGAGGACAAATACTGAAAAGGTGATAAAAATTGCATGGCTGTTCCCGAATACTTATCTTGTCGATCCGATGCGCGATCTCATTCTGTTCAAGCAGATACCCGCTGATCTGTTTTCCATATTACTCATCGCATGCAGTCTTTCCTTTGGGGTATTATTCCTGTGCTGGGGTCTGGCAGGACATATCATCCGCCGGAAAGTATCGTAGCACAGTGAATGGGGGAGTATAAATTATTGGAGTGGAACACGAACCTGCGGCTTCCGGAAAGGAGCCGCAGGGAAACGGGAAATTTTGTGGAGGGTTTGGAGAGCACCGATTACAAAGGCTTTTGGTAGATCCGATAACGTCGAAGCGGTTTCGCATTCAGTTTCCGGATGGCATTATTCATCGGGGTGTTGTTTTCAAGCACGTAGTTTATTTCCATCCACAGATCAGGCGTGAAAAGATTCTCATAAAGGGCACGGTATAGCAGGCTGTCAATGCCTTTGCCGTGGTATTCCGGTATTACCCCCAGTGCGAACATACGGTAGCTTTTCAGACGCGGCAGGCCGCGCAGGAGTTTCAACCAGCCAAATGGCAGCAGCCTGCCATTCATATCCTTGAGCAGTATGTTCATATCAGGCAGCGCGATTGCAAAACCGATTGGCGTGTTTTCGGCATCAACAGCGAACACAACACCCTTCGGCTGCAGTATCTGCTTCAGATCGTGCGCCATTGCGGCGGCTTCTGCATCTGTGACTGGGGAGTATCCCCAATTGTCGATAATACTGTTGTTGGAGAGATCGAGGAAATTTTGCACTTCTTCTTCGTAACGGCTCATATCCAGCTGCCGGATCCGAACCCCATATCGATTCGCAACAGTGTCTGTAAGAGTCAGGATGCGTTCCGGGATTTGATACCCCTCTTTTCCTGAGATGTAATAGCAGAGTAAATCTTTCACCTTGGCTAGGCCCGATGCCACCATTTGTTCATCGTAGTACGCCGGATTGTACGGGGCCATGATAACCGGTGAGGGCTGAAACCCTTCCACCACCAGCCCCCACTCCTGGGAGACAAAGCTCCAGGGGCCGCGCATGGAGGTCATACCCTGCTTGCGGAGCCAATCTGCAGCGGTTTCCAAAAGCATCTGTGATGCATCAGGGTCGTTTATGCACTCATAATAACCGAAGAGGCCGATGGAATCTTTCCAGAAGTCAACAGCCAGATCGTCAATAAAAGCTGCGATCCGGCCAATTACCTTTTTGTTTTTCTCCAGTAAAAAGAGAGCATACCGGCAGTGATCCAGAAAAGGATTCTTTTTAGGGTTGAATTGCGCCTTCAATTCCGTACGAAGAGGAGGTACCCAATTGGGATCATTATCATAATAAGAGTAAGGGAAAAGGATAAACTTTTTCAAGTCTGCGCCGGATTGTACCTGTCGAATTCTCATTTTTACTTTCCTGGATACATAGGTTTTATTGAGCAGTGCATGGGAGGAACGCGCATATGGAGTACTGCTCTTTTGTTAACTATCTGGACTCTTCTGATTCCCGGCTCAGACAGCTTTCACCATAGTACAGTGAATGCCTGTGGAAAACAATAGAAAGGCAGACCTGTTTCAGTTCAAACTGCGATCGAATGAACCGGATAAATCAGGGTTGCGGGTGTTGAGTTCCCACACCTGGAAAAATGAATGAGCTTTTCTCAAGGCATGGCGGATCCACCGGGATACATACTTTCCAGTACCTTGATCATCTGATGCACGGTGCGGTTAACCGGAGTGGGAATATTAAGCTCTTCGCCGAGTTCAATTACTTTTCCTCCAAATATCTCCACTTCCGTTTTTCTTCCGGCTTCTATATCCTGTAACATGGATGTTTTCCCGACCGGTGAAAGCGTGCTCAGGAAACGGATCCATTCGGTGATGTCTTCTGTTGTCAGGTTAATCTTTAAAGCCTGGGCCAGCTTAATAACTTCGAGCATCAAAGACCGCATGAGAGAAATGGCTTCTTCAGATTTCTGATAAACGCCGTAAGGGGCACGCAGGATTGCCGAGGACTGGTTCACACCCACATTGATCATGAATTTCCACCACATTTTCCGTGCCATATCTTCCATGATTTCGCTGGGGATGCCGGCCCGATCAAATGCTATCTTTACCCGGTCCACAATTTCCGAAGTGGAATTATTGTCTTTTTGCCCAAAGTAGAGAATGCCTGGTTTCGAGCAGGTGACCTGATTGCCATCCCTGACAGCATCAATCCCGACTGCGATGGTGTACAGTAGCTTCTCTATTCCGAAGCGTTCTCCGATTATTCTCTCGCTATCCAGCCCGTTCATGACGGAAATAAAAACAGAATGCTTTCCAACGATATTATCCATTTCCGGAAGCGTACGGGAAAGATGGTGGTGCTTCAAAGCAATCAGGATCAGGTCTGCCTGACCCCCTTTCTGTTCTGGTTTCAGGGCAGGAATCTGATAGTGCTTGCCATTAAGATAAACACCTTCCCGGGTCAGACGCTGATATCTTTCACCGTTTGCCAGGAATGCAGTATCGAACAGGCCGCTGTCTTGAAAATGGGCAGCGTATACAATTCCCATCGCTCCAGCGCCAACAATGATAACCTTTTGAATTGACTGCATGATAATTCCCTTCAAGAAAAAACGTATCAGGTTTACCGAAGCATCATACAGCAGAGCTGAGATTTTTACTACGGGCACTGGATCGGATTCAACCTGTCCTGGATCTGAAACGGAGGATTCCTGCAAAGACAAATAGATTCAGCACGAGGCTTCCCATAACCAGGTAAAGCATCGATATCGGGGAGGTTGCCTCAATGATTAAGCCGGCTAACCAGGGCAGGATCATACATCCGAAGCTGTCTCCCAGCAGGATAATGCTGCTTGACCTGGCATTGAGCCGCATAGATTTTCCGGCCAGGGAAATGCCTGCGGGAAAAATTGGGGCAAAGAAGAAACCTATCCCAAGCGCTGTCGCCCATAGTGCAAGCGGCGAACGAAGAAACAGGATCCCGGCTGTGATGGTAACAAGACAGGCTAAAAGCGCAATCAGGATCACCTTTTCCACCTCAAAGCATGAGGCAGCCGGAATGGCAAGCATCCGCCCGATGGTAAATGAGAGGTAGAAACCGGATGTCAGGAACGCCGCAGCGGCTTCAGTGGTCAGATCCAGCAGTACAGCAATACTGAATAGCCAGCTGCCGAAGGTAACTTCCGCTCCAACGTAGAAAAACAGGAACAGCATTGAAAGCAGAAGTATCGGAACACAGGAAGCCATCTTCTGCGATGAACCCGGTGTATTAAGGTTATTGGCAGCCGGATCCGGACTGTCCCTGTCTGCCAGCAGCAGGGTACTGGCAAAAACCATCACACCTGCCAGCAGCCAGAAGACGATTCTGTAGGGAGTTGATAGGCTGATTAAATATGCCAGGAGAAGCGGTGAGAGGAAAGCACCGACACCAAAGAATAAGTGCAGGCCAGTCAAAAAAGGTGGTGACTTCTCAGCATGCGTCCATAGCAGCAGGGTATTGGCACCGGTATTAATGATGCCATCAGCAACACCCTTTAAGGCTGCAATAAAAAGAAGGATGGGGAAAGCGGAGACAACGGGGAACAGGCTGAGAAGCACTGCGCTGCTGACGCCGGCTATACCCAGTACAGGATGGCCGCGCACCTGATCAAATAATTTTCCGCCAATCAGTGTTCCTATACCATATCCGATGGAACCGACCATAAAGATGGTCCCAATTAACCCGATGCGGATATTGGTTTGTTCCGCGAGCGATGGCAGTGTGGGGCCAATAATGGCCAGGTTCATACCCAGGCAAATGAATAGCCCATAATACCGCAGTGTACGGCGATTGCGCTTTGGTTGCAGGAAGCTGGTGATTATGCTCAAACGGTCACACGCTTTTCTGGCTGTCAGGGAAGCAGGATCAGAAAGCGTGGATCGGCTGTTCCAGGAGGCCATGGTTTAGTTTTATAAATCGGATACCAACAGTATGCTCTTGCAGGCTATAAACCGGTTGTGACTGGAAATACCCAACAGTCAGGAAAATTGTACCTTTTGAACCGATCTGTGCCTATCAGTATTTTGAATTTTAGCGAATGGCAGGAGTATGGTACCGGGATTCCTGTCAGCTGGTTTTTTCCTCCACGGTAAACGGTATCCGGTCAGATCCTGTTATGTTTTCTTTCCGTCGTGAACTTGCTGCCTGCACTATTCCTACACCAATGATTACGATGAACATACCAAAAATCTGATGGATTTGCATAATTTCACCCAGTAAAAGCCATGCCAGTACAGCTGTGCCGAGTGGTGCCAGGCTCAGGAAAATATCCATTTCAAATGCATAGAGGATACGGATGGCGTAATTGTGGAGTAGATACCCCAGGGTGGTATTTACCACAGCCAGAATGAGGACCAATACCCAACCACGCGAGCTAAGATGAGGTATTCCTTCCAGAGGGAAGGCAACCAGCAGCATCAGTCCTCCGCCGAATGCCAGGGGGATCGCTGTACGCAGCAGGGTGCCGACCTGCTGTTCCCTTGCCAGTGCTCGTCCGAGAATGCCGAAGCTCGTAAAACCAACTATACTGACACTTGCGATAACAAGGCCGAGGGGCTGACCGCCTATCAGCCCGTCCTTGAAAAAAAACACACTGCCTGATAGTGAAATCAGAATGCCGATAATCTGCAGCTTGTTAGGGAGCTCTTTCAGGAAAATGATACCTGCGAACAATACAAGGAGCGGCTTCAGACTCATCATAAAAGATGCAGTTGTAGCAGGAAGGTATTCTAATGCCCAGAAAAAGACACCATTCCCGATTGCGTAGGACGAAATTCCAAGCATAAGAAGCATGATCCAGCCTCGCTTGTTAATCTGGCGCATGGCTGGCAGTTCCGGCAATACCCAGGGAAGGAGAAGGAGTGAACCGAGGAAGTACCGCAAACCTGCAATGGAAAACGGTCCGATTTCTGGAAGCAGCATCTTGACAAATACAAAGGAAGATGACCAGATTAATGCCGTCAATACAGCTGCACCAATCGCAAGATAGCGATCTCGGACTGTGTGAGAGGATTGCGGGTCCATTGAAAATTGAGTCCTTCCTGATCAGCACTATCGATCAAGTGTGATAATTCAGGTGAGCTATTACTCTATCCCCTTCATCCTGTCAGCATGGAAAAGGATATGTGTCTGTGAGCGCTTATTCCGGGCTTCCAGAAGATAAGCAGCAGTTTACGATGCCGGCAGTGATGCTGTGCAGTGGCTTGAGTATTATATGGTTGTTCCTATCTGCAGCAGATCTGCAAGGTTTGCTTTGGGGTTGAGAGCAGGTTTGATGCGCGGTTGAGCCGCTGTCATAATTGTTGTGACCCCCGGACCATGTCCGGATTTTTTACAATCACTGTGTACGATAACCCCGATTGACATGGCTCCTTTGCGAAAGGCTCTGCCATAGCGGTTATCATGATCAATCAAGGCTACAAAATCACCAAAGCGTAGCTGGTCCAGCTTATATTCCTCCACGGTATCAGGATCGCTGGTCATAATGTCGTAGTCACCCTTTGCTACATGCTGTGCGCCCAACCCTGATCCCATACAAACCGGAGGGACGAGGGTTGTTACAGGGACTTCCAGGGTTCCCTGGCTGGCCGTGGAGAGTTTCATCCTGTCGAGCAGGTCCGGGTCCAGATTGAACAGGGTAATGTCCGGATAATCGAGGAGTTTGAGTCCCTGCCCGCGGGCATGTATGATGATCTTATCATCATAAGTCATCTTCTCTTTTACTTCGCGGGGAAAATCGACAACAAGGTGTTCCACACCACCATGGGTTCCGATAACGGTTCCTTCAGCACCTTTCATGTCGCCTGAAACGATACGTGCTTTATTACCGACACAGGAAAAAGTTTGCAGGGCAAGATTAGGGTGGACAGCGGGATTCTTGTTATCCACGGTGCAGCTTACGCCGGGTTCCAGGTGATCACCTTCCCAGCCGAAAGCAGGATCGCCGACCTGCAGGTTAAGCGTGATGCCACCAGTTGCAGGCAGCATAAACGGGCTGCCTTCAGTATCGATTTTCCAGTATAACGTTGCTCTGGGAGGGCAGGGCTGGCATTGCATCAGGAATTCTACGATGTGATCACGGTTTGTGTTCAGCATATGTGTGCCTCTGCTTTGATGTTTTTATTACCATGTTTGATGTCCACAAGTCTATCATCAAGATAATGAATGGGAAAACAGTGTTCACTATAGAAGACCTGGAAAGATTTTGCAGGATCATTTTAGAATTCCACTAATCTCTCATTTTGTTCTGTGAGGATGTTTACAGAGATTCCTATATAGCTGTCCAACTTCTTCCATATCGGTGACTCAGGAACATATATCTTCCCGTGGGTGTGGATGTATCTGCTATTTAGCAGCTTATACCTCTAGAAGAGAGAAGATTGTTGGTTCACCGGGTTGTAACCCGTATCGGGAAGGAGGTTCCTTCCCTTTGCAGCTGATCTGGCCAGAAAATCACAACGTTCATTTTCAGGATTGCCTGCATGGCCTTTTACCCATTCAAATGTGACCCGGTGTTTTTCACAGAGCGGCAGAAGCTTTTTCCAGAGATCCACATTCAAAGCTTTTTCCTTACGGTTGCGCATCCACCGGTTCGCCTTCCAACGCAGTGCCCAACCCTTGTTTATGGCGTCAGCGAGGTATCGGGAATCGGTGTACACCGTTACGTCACAGGATTTTTCGAGCTTCTCAAGACCTTTGATTGCTGCAAGAATTTCCATACGATTATTGGTTGTAAGGGAGTACCCCTGGGAAAGTTCTCTTCGATTCTCATCTAGGATGACGACACCATATCCCCCCGGTCCGGGGTTGCCCAGGCTTCCTCCATCTGTGTAAATCTTTACTGTCATACCAGTCCTTTCAATCACGTACACTGAATGCGTTGCCAAAGGCGCTGGATTGAATTCTATCATCAGTTAACGAAAGCCGGATCAGACCTGTACCGGTTTTCCTGAACCAGTGCCGAGCTGTAGCCACGAATTTACCTGATATTAAGTGCATAGGGCAGGATTATCTTACAGAATTAAAGCCTGTAACGGAGTTTATCAGAGGAACACTGTGCCCGCCCCTGTTTTTTTGAAAGTAAGGATAACCGGACACTGAACAGGGGAGCGGTCGTTTAGGTATGCAGGGGACAGGAAAAGAGCAGGGTGTGTGCAAGTAAGATTAGTATCTGGTGTAATAATAGAGTAGTGTAGTCTGGTATACCTGGTTTGGTATAGTCGTCGCTGACTTGGAGATTCTGGTCAACCAAAACAAGGCAAGCAAGGTAGTTAAATACAGGTGCAACAAAAACGAATCGGAAATTAGTAAAGCGCAGGCACCTGCCAGAGGAAAATATGGATATTCGTATCTTCACCGCAGATGATATAGAATTTGCTGCCGGACTGACGCACAGTGAGGGCTGGCTATCGGAAACACCAGAGGTTTTTCATGATTTTTACCACTATCGACCGGATGGATGCTTTATTGCTGAGGAAGAAGGCAGGCGGGTTGGTATGGTAGTCGCAGCGCCCTATGGCCGGGATGGCTTCATTGGAGAACTGATTGTGCATCCCGAATGGCGGGGAGCTGGCCGGGGTAAGGCTTTAATGGCGCATGCCATTGCCTTTCATACTGCCAGCGGCGTAAAGAATGTATATCTCGATGGTGTTCTGGCGGCTGTGCCCCTATATGAACGGCTGGGGTTTCGCAAAATCTGCCGCTCGCTTCGATTTTCCGGAAAACTTTCCGGCGAGAAAACAGCACCGGTTGAAAAGATGCTTGAGGACGATCTTCCTGAAGTAATCCGACTTGATCATTTTTCTTTTGGAGCAGATCGCAGCTTCTTCCTGCGGCAAAAATGGTTTCGATCGCAGGATACCTGCTTTGTTTACCGTACAGGGGGAAGAATCAATGGTTTCTTGATGGCTTCAAAAAACAGAATTATAAGTGTGGGGCCATGGGTGCAGGAGCACAGTTCTGATGATCCGGCGCTGCTCCTTGCATTGGCTGCTGCAATCAGAGGGGAAAGGTTAAGACTCGGTGTTCTCGAGAGCAACAAACAGGCAGCTGACATGTTGATTGCGCTCGGGTTGGAATTAGATCTCGACTCTCCATGGCGAATGGTTCTGGGACAGCGTGGCCTGGGGGAAGCACATACTTGTCTGGCAATCGGATCGGCAGCTTCTGGCTGACAGGATTTTTGCTTTTCTAATCTATCTGGTATTCTAGGTATATTGTAGGCATGAAGTAATTTTGGGTTGGCCCTGATCCAAATACAGTAAGGAGGCTGGTATGGATGTGCTGGAAGCCTTGAACACGCGTAGAAGTATTCGATCCTATACTGATAAGGAGATTTCGGAAGCTGTTTTGTATGATCTTTGTAAAGCAGGTATGACAGCGCCCTCTGCAGGCAATCAACAACCATGGCATTTTATTGTTACCAGGAATAAAGAGATCATGCAGCGCTTTGCTGATTTTCATCCTTATGCCAAGATGCTTATGCAGGCCGCAGCTGCAATTATCGTATGCGGTGACGATCGTAATCTGCGCTATGGCGATTACTGGGTTCAGGACTGCTCTGCTGCCACCCAGAATATTCTGCTGGCTGCACACGCGATGGGCCTGGGAGCTGTATGGTTAGGAGTCTTTCCCCGTCCTGAGAGGGTTGATAAAACAGCAGCATTGTTCGGCCTGCCCGAAGGTGTCCTGCCGCTCTGTTGTGTTTCTCTTGGGTATCCTGCTGAGCAGAAGGACCCTTCCGACAGGTACTATCCTGATCGTATCCATATGGATCGCTGGTAGGTCGTTGTGCGAACGGAAAAGACACTGATATAAAGACAGGGTATGATTGATTTCTGACCGGCAGTAAAAGGTTCGGCATGTAGAATCTGCACTCGTGGATTCCAGGCTGAAGGTCCTTCCAGGCTGAAGGTCCTTCCAGAATGAAGGCTCTTCCAGACTGAAGATTTTAAAGAACCATCTCGATTAACATCCGCAAGCACTGCGACGGTACAGGAATCAGCAGGCTCTGAATATGGAAACTGGAGTAGAAAAAACAACTCCGTATCTAATGTATGATTCGGAGTTGTTTTTGTCTTACTAAGGCTGTGAAATGCAAGAAGCTTTAATCCATACCTAACGCTTTTTTCACAGCAGGTAGATCGTAATCCACAATGATGGTTCCTTTGATATCAAAGGTAGGCGTGGTTACATTACCGTTTGCCCAATCCCGAACCCGTTCAGCAGCTTCCTGATTGGCATGGACATTCACTTCTGAGTACTCAATACCATGGGTTTCAAAAAATTCCCGGGCCATTCTACAGCCCGGACACCAGCGGGTACAGTA
>JAFGNH010000095.1 GCA_016927115.1 Anaerolineales bacterium
GCCGGCACCGAAACGCCCGGCAGGCAAAAATCCGGCACGATAAAAACCCGGAGTGCAGGGTATTGCTTCTTTTCTCCGGCCCGGGATTCTGCTCTGATAAAAAGATTCAATCTGCGGGGAAACCTGCGGAAACCGAACAGGTTTCTGTGCACAGACCGGTTCTCTTTTCCTGGAGACTGGATGTTTTGGAGATTCCACAGCCTGGCAGTTTCCAAATATCAGGGGTTTTCCTCCGGAAGAATTGATATCCTTTGTACTCGATCCGGCCAATACCTCTCCCGCTGTGTTTTTTGTGATTATGGTTATTCCAATGCGTGGACAGCCAGATTCTGCCAGAATGGCTGGTTGGTCAGGTCGCCCCAGTCCGCGGATAAAAAGCCGATATCACCCAGGATCAGAACCTCACCCTCTCCGGCTTCAAGCAGTACCACCGTCGGGGTATCATCAAGGCGGGCGAGAGGTGTACCGGCTTCCACTTCAATCCCGAGTGTGTTCAGATTTGCACCTTTCAGCCTGCCTGCCGCCGGCAGGAATTCAGATACTCCCGTTGATACGCTGGTGGATACACCCTGATCCGGGATGGCTTCAAAAACGGCACCAAAACGTTCTGTAAGAGCGTTCATTTCCAGCCAGTCTTCATTTGGCTCATAAACAGTGTTCGCATATTTCAGCCGGTTGGCGCTGTTGGTGATTACCAGAAACCCGCCTTCCCGTGCATAGGTTTCGAGAACATCCAGCTCTTCTTCTGTCCAACTTTCATCATACGCTGCGAACTCATCCGAAGCGGGGTAATCATCCACGGGCAGGACGATAACCATGGCGGTTTCTGCCAGGCTTTCCGTGCTGACCGGGGTGCCATAGGGAATGTGATCAACATCCAACCCATGGGCACCAAGCAGCATATTGAAATCGAAGAAGCCTGAAGGAGACATGTGTATCATCTCATTGTGACTGCCGGCGAAAACCACCCGCTGTACCGGTTCAGGGACCGCCTCAATATTCGGCCTTACTTCCGGCGGATGGAGGACAGCTTCAATACCAAGCTGCGCCATTTCCATAAACGCCACCCCTGATTCAGCTGCCAGTTCGGGCATATCGTAGGGATCATGCATGTGACCTGCATACCACACCTGCCCGACTGCATTCATCGCCGCCTCATTCTGGAAAATGATATTCACATTGGGAAGATTGTAGCCGGTGAAAGCAGAGTTATCGGAATAGATATACGGGGCATCATGGACCTCGGTCTGGATCCCGTTCTGGCCGGCAAGATCCGCGAGATACTCCGCCCAATTGAGATTTGGACTGCCATAGCGTGCATACGACCACCCGACGATGTTGTGAATCGCTGTGATTCCATCCAGCGGGCGGGTCAGGCAGTCAAAAGTCATCATCGCCAGCGCGCGATCCAGAATTTCCTGATGGGTGGCAGCAAAATGGAAGGAGCCGTACAACCCGATTTCCTCGGATCCGAACCAGACAAACGCGAGGTCCACAGGCGGGATGGTCTCACTATCATTCAGGTAGCGCAGGATTTCAAGAAGTATGGCTGACCCACTCCCGTTGTCGAGTGCACCGGGTGAATTCGGGCTGTCGATGTGCGCGCCCAGAAACAGAGCCCGATCGTGGTCTTTTCCGGGAAGGAAAACGGCAAGGTTTCCTGATTCAGCCGGGGAGCGTACATCCACATCCCATACGAGTTCCGCTGAAGAAATGCGGCCAAGATCGTTCCAATCTTCTATGTTTGCGGAGGAAAGGTCTTCCATCCGGGCATAAAGCACCGGCGGAAGATCTGGTACCTGGATCCAATTTAAAGCGCTGTTATCTCCGATGAAGGTGCCGTGACTTTCCCCGACTTTGTTCGAGAATTGGGTGATAAACACGATTCCGGCAGGCTGCATGTTGATCAGATTGCTCAGATCTGCGGCCGGCTGGTCAACCCCGAGCAGTACTTTGTCAAAAAGTTCGTAGTTGAGTAGAAGTATGTTTCCGTTAATTTCTTCCGGATTTGCGGCGGCCAGATCTGTTGTCTCCAGGATGGGGTAAACTCCGGCCCGAACCCGGACCGGATCGGGGTTGTTGTCGTTGAGGCTGCCGTCTGAATCAAACAGGACTGCCTGGTCGAATTCATCGCGGGGCCCGCGCATGCTCGCAGCCGGAATCTCATACCGCTGGTTATCGAGTTCAATCTCGAGTGCAGTCTGGTGGAATTCGGTGCCGAGGACCACGTTAAAAGTCTGCCGTTCAGTTGTCAGGCCGGACTGCTGCAGGAATACAAACTTTTCAAGCCGGGACTGCATATAGTCGAGAGCTTCCCGTTCACCGCTGCTGGCGGAATTGCGCCAGCCGGAATAGGGCTGGATGGAGGTCAGATCTGTGAGTGTTGCGAGCAGGGCTTCCAGCGAAACATCGGGCGCGATGGCTGAACCGGCTGTTTCTGATACCGGCGGTGCTCCAGAGGCCCGCGAATCATCTTCCGGGGCAGAGGGCTGCTGCGGCTGGAACAGGCTGCAAGAGATGGAGACGAGCATCACAACGGCCGTAAGAAGTAAGTTGCCTGGTCTTTTGGACATCCACGGCTCCTTTTCTGGATCTTACCATTCCGAGGCGAAAAACAACTTTGGTCAGGCTATGTAATTCGGATGATTTGAAAAAGGCTTAATTAAATACACATGGAAAGAGCTAAAAGTTCAATTCTTCTGACCAGCAAACAATTCAGCTGCAGGTGTTACAACAGAAGGTGTTCACAGGAGGGATACAGAAACAAAGGGACTAAGGAACAGCTGGTTTGGCTTCCTGGCTTCCAGTCCGGTCAAACGCTTTTTTGCGCATCGCCAGAAATGCAGCCGCACTCGCTATGCTCAGAATAATCGCTGCATACCATACCCAATTCTGGTTCCCGGAGTCGATGGCCAGGCCTGCCAACAGCGGGCCAACTGCAAAGCTGATAGTCCAGGAGAAGCCATTCATAGCCATGTAGCGCCCGCGCATTGTTTCAGGCGCCAGCATGGTTACGATCGCCTGACCCACCGGGCTGATTATCATTTCACCGATCGTGATCACTGCCATTGCCAGCAGGAACAACCAGTAAGCAGAAACAAAACCATACATTCCGAATCCAATCGCATAAAAAACACACCCCAGCGCCATCATCCACATGGGCGCTTTGTTCCGAATTTTTCGAGTGATTGAGAACTGCATCAGCACGACCATGGCGGCATTCAGGCTCATGATATAACCAAACTGCTGTTCGGCGATACTATGGAAATCACGCAGATAGACAGAGAGAGTGCTGTTCATCTGTACATATACAAGCCCCATCAGGATGTTGGCGAATATGAAGGCTATATAGAGACGATCCTTGAGAACCCTCCCGTAACCGCGAAAAGTAGCCACCATTGTTTCAGGCTTCTCACCCTCTGCGGTTTGAGGCCGGGTCTCCTTGAGGATCAGGAATACAATGGCAGCGGTGATCGTGCTGGCTACCGCGTCTGTAATGAAGAGCAGCAGATAGGAACGGGACGCCAGAAAACCACCGATTGCAGGGCCAATCGCTACGGAGAGGTTTGCGACAATCCGTAAAATACCAAAACCTTCTGTACGTTTATCGGCAGGCAGCAGATCTGCAATCATCGCCTGGCGTGCGGGCCCGCCTGCTTCGGAAAAAATGCCTGAGATAAGGGCAACCATAAAGAAGGTGGGCAGGTCATCGACCAGGCCCATGATTACACTGCTTCCAGCGCTTGCAACCAGGCCGAGGATGAGGGTTCCCTTACGACCCAGGCGGTCGGACAGGCCGCCACCGAGAAGGCCGCCGGCCATGGCTGAGATGGCGAACAGGCCAAACAGTACACCAACCTGGGTCATACCAATCTGGAACTTCCGTGTGACATACAGGGTAAAGAAGGGGAACAGCAGTGCTCCGCCAAGCCTGTCGATAAACGTGGCGAAAATCAACAGCCAGAATTGGCGCGGATATTCATGATATAAATCCCTGATCTTCTGCAGACGCAGCCTGGGGAACATCGATTTTTCCTTTTTTAGAAATCTTAAGAATTGATGGATGCCGACAGGACATAAAATTATACTGGGATCTGACGGATTACTCTCAGATTAAAAACAGGTTCACATTATACCGTTTTGGTTCAGGGTTGTACATGGACCTGTGGACAGGTACAGGCTGGGGAAAAGTATCAGAAGGCAGGTATGAATAAAACTGCGGGTTTGCGGAGTCTTGCGGAGAAACCTTCAGGCCGGGGCTTTGACTTCATTGGACGCCTGTGCTATGTTGGTTCCTGCGGTCAATTTTCTATCTTTTAACTGAGGATCATCCATGAGGAATGTTAACTTCGACAAACTCGAAAACGCTGGATTTACCGTTCACCCGCTCCGAAAAGAAAATGTCCAGGCTTGTATTCATCTTGAGCAGAAAGCTTTTAACGAGCTGCGAATAGCCTGGCACCAGTCTCAGCAACAGCCACGCCGCGAGGACTGGCTTTTGTACCAGGCCGAATATCTGCCCGAAAATGTTCTGGTGCTGGAGAAAGATGGAACGACCGAAGGCTGGATTATAGTACATCAGTGGGGAACATTGGGCTGGATGGGCCCGGTAGTTATCAATCCGGAAATGCAGGGTTACGGGCTTGGGCGCACGCTGACTGAATGGTCTCTTCAACGGATGCAGGCTCTCTCCTGTACTACAATCGGGCTTGAGACCTGGGCGTTTAATTATGCCAACCTGGGTTTATACCTGAAGTGTGGATTCGATATGGGGCCCCTGATCGGTGTGCTTGAAAAACCTGTCTCCGAAAGGAAATCCAGCAGTACGTGTTTCCGTGTGAATTCACTCGAAAGGCTGCAGGAGAGCAAAGCAGGCATTGCAGCATTGGGCGGTACCATTTTGCCCGGATTGGATTATTCATTTCTGGCTGGAACCCTGCTGGCCTGTCGTATGGGAGAAGTCTTGCTGTGGGGAGATGTAGAAGAGCCGCAGGCGATGGCGGTGATACGGAATCAGCCCTATACCACGCCTCTTTCACAGGAATTTACCAATGTAGAGGTGCTGGCAATTCAACCTGAATACAGAAACCGGATCGGCCTGTATCTGGAAGAGATCCAGGCTGCAGCAGTTGATGCCGGCAAGAAGGCGGTACGGATCTCAGTTACGAGTGCAGATCCGGCTGGTTTCCGCTTGATGGTGGAAGAATTCGGCTTCCGACTGTTGAAAACACGCCTCCGGATGTATGCGGAGGAGGGGAGGATATCTCCTGGAGCTGTAAACTATCTCAGTTTCTCAGTATGATGCCGGAAATTTCTTTTAAAGTGAATTGAAAGAATGGCTGGCTGTATGGAAAATTCCTTGAAGTATCGTTTTTCCCCTTTTCTTGCAGGTGATACTGGAGCGCTGCTTGTTCTGTTTAATAAAGCAATTACAGGAAGAAGAGAAGCGGCAGCCATACATCCGGGCGAGTTTTCTCAGCGAGTTCTCGAGCACCCGGGTTTCGAACCGGAAGGCCTGCTGCTGGCACGTGAGAGCAGTGGGAAAGTTGTGGGATTCATCCACGCTGTTCTCCCGCCCGTTCATATTCCACTTTATGCAAAGCTGGCAGGAAGGGGGTATCTGTTTGGTCCCTGGGTAGATCCGGCTTATCGGGACAGGGGGATCGGCCGAGGGCTTCTAAAAGCAGCTGAAGGATGGATGGCGCAGCGCTGCGAGACAATATTGGTTCATGGGCTGCGAGCGCCTTTCTATCATACCCGTGAAGGCCCCCGCCAACCCTATTTTGGCTCCACCGAGATACTCGGACTGACCGGGAATGATACGGATCTGCTGGAATTTTATGCCGCGGCCGGATATGGTCCGGTAGAGGAGCAGGAGCTGTCCATGACGGCTTCCTTGCAAAATACGGAGCCGCAGCCGGCAACCCTTACTGGGCTGAATGTGGTACGTGTATCAACGCAGCAGCCGTGGAAGGGCAGGGTGGTTTGGATTCCGGGCGGCGGAGTAGGGTATGGTTATGAATCTTATTTTCCCATGGCGGCCTATGATACGCTGGCAGTTGCACAGGGCGATACTATCGTCGGCCATTGCCAGTGGTATTCGATGAGGCGGCCTGGCAGGGCTGCGCTGTTTGACCTGCGGCTGGAAGAATCGCTGCGCGGGCGCGGCATCGGCCGCTGGTTGTTCGAAGCGGGGTTGGCGGCCATGTACCAGGCAGGTTTCCGTGAGGTGGAGCTGCACACCAGTCCGCAGCGAAACGCCGCTGCGTACCGGATGTACCGGCAGGCGGGGTTCAAGACCGCTGTTTCCTGGGTCATCCTGAAAAAAACTTATAAGTTCGTAATGCTGTTTTGTAGGAAAACACGTGTGACTCACCCGATGCTGTAAACCTGAGAGGCCTTTCTTTTTTTGCCCGAGTATTTTTTTATCCCGTAATTGAATAAAGGTAAATTAACTAAAACCGATCAATCAGGTAAAAAGTGATTGATCGGTTCGTTTTTTATCCGTGGTTTTCTCAGGATTTGCCGTACCCTTTGTGCTCCTAGAAAAACAGCTTTACAACTTTCAGCGCTTTCTGCTTCCAGGGCACACGATGGGTGACGCCGCCTTCGGCATTGCGCAGTGTTTCGATGTTTTCCTGATACCAGGCAAAATTGCGCAGCATTGCCTGTTTGTTTGAAAACTGTGGGGTGTACCCCAGCTTCTGCTGTGCTTTCTCAATGGAAACGAACGAATCCTTTGCAGCAGTTTCGTAGATCCAGGGATACAGCGGCGAAAGGTTCAGTTTTTCCAGAATACGAAGCACAAAGATCACCGGCCCGGCAGGGAAGGTAACGATCCTCTTGCCATGTCCGGCAGCATCCATCACGGACTGGTAATCCTCACGCATGGTGGTGTAATCAGCCGCGCCGATATTATACGTGTCGTTGGCGATTTCCCGGTCCTGGCGGATGCACAGGCCGATCGCCCGGCAAAGATCTTCCACATCGAGCAGTTGATAGCGGTTCTTGCCGGACCCGATCATGGGGAAGTTCTTGCCTTCGTCCGCCCACTCATACATGATGGCGAACACACCCAGGCGCTCCGGCCCCACGAAGGACTTCGGGCGCAGAACAGGTACGCACATACCACCTGACCGGAATTCCTCGCATACTTCCTCGGCCTGCACTTTGGCTTCACCGTAGGGGCCCACACCGATCTTGGGGTCATGCTCATAGAGTGGATGGTGGTCGGGAACACCGTACACAGCCGTGGAGGAGATGTGGATCATACGTTTAACGCCGATCTTTTTCGCTTCGTTGAGTACGTTGCGTGTCCCCTGGACATCGGTGGAAAAGATTTCTTCCGGTGTATAGAGTGGCAATGCAGCGGCGCAGTGGATGACGATATCAGCGCCGGCCATACTGCGCGCCAGTGTTTCGATATTGCGGATATCACCCTGCGTGAAATCTATCTGATCCATTTCGGGGTAGTTGAATGGTTCCAGATCGATGCCGGAAATCCTGAAGCCGCCTTCCTGCAGAAGGTAGCGCACAAGGTTGATACCAAGGAATCCACTGATTCCGGTTATGTATACGTTCATGTTTGCTCCCAGTTCTTCGTACGAAAGTAAAATCCCGGCCTGCCTGTTTTCCAGTACGGTGACGGACAGGATCCTGCTTTCGAGTGCATGTGATTATGTTTCTCCGGGTGATATAAGCTGATCTGTTCACTCGTTTTGTTGAATAATCCGCCCGTAAGTATACCAACAGATTGCCTGGAGTGCAGCAAGGAAGGTATTTGAAACAGGGCAATCGCATTATCGAGGTCAGTTTCTGGCGTCCCCCTTCTGTCTTCCCCCCGTCCGTCCCCCCTCAATCCCCACGAAAGGTATTCTGTTGCTCCCGGTTTGGGCTTGAAACGGGCCAGTTATTCAACCGCATTACAACTAAATAACTCACCCCTTGTAAAGGACGGCCCAGGCCGTCCTTTACTTTCCCCTTGTATAAAGTAGTGTTATGTGGGTGTCCCGTGGATAATCAGGAAGCGGGTAGAATGGGTAATTCATTTTCCCCTTGAC
>JAFGNH010000096.1 GCA_016927115.1 Anaerolineales bacterium
GCAGTGTTGTCCGTTTTTTGTTTCCCGATACGTGCCGGAGAGGTTCACAAAAGAGTTGTTTTCCTGGATGTTTGAGGGCAGCTCAGTTAGGGCAGGGAAAAAAACAGAGCCCCGGCACGCCGGGGCTCTGCAGCGTTCGTGTTATTAGCCGCTATCGCGGCAAGTTGTAGCCCCCGATATCCTGCACATCCACAAGCACTGCACGCACGACCACACGCCAGCGGTAGCTGTCGGTCGTATCGTCGTAGCCGCGGCAGGTGATCAGAGTCAACCATGAGAGATCCTCATGAGTGATGGCGTCAGCTTCCTCGGGCCTGACAAACCGGTCCACAGAGCGCACTTCATACACATAGCGGCTGCCATAGGCGTTGATGATAACCTGCTGGCCCCAGCGCAGTGTTTCCAGCTCGGCAAATAACCCCGGCTCACCGTTTACATCCGTATTGTGCGCGGTGAGGGCGGTATTACCGGACCAGGTCGGGAAGGAAGTGCCCTCCAGATACCCAACGTTGTTTCCCAGCCAATCCAGGTTCCATTCACCCTTCTCAAGCGGCACGCCGACAATTTGCGCATTAACGTTCAGCGCAGGTATTTCTAGTTTCATGCCGTTCATTTCATTGTATTCGGCCGGGCGAAGGGTTGCAGGATCGGTCTCTACGCCGGGGGCGAAGCCGGTATCCGGCAAAAGATTGGACCACTCTGCGTTTACGGTATAGACCACGATTTCGTTAGGCCCGGCAATATCACCGCTGCCGTCCCGGTCAGCGCCGATTGTGCCCTCATTGCGTGCTGTGTGGGTACCTTCATCAAGCACTACAATGAATGCGATAGTCAGGTCGTTGACTGCAACTTCCGGATCCCTCACACCCAGGTCAGGGCCAAGTTCGCCTTCCCAGACGATTCGCCCGAGCGGGTATTGAGTTGTTGGGCCTTCGTAATAGCACCAGTCCGTTACGGTTGTTGAGCCGGCATCTGTAGTGCAGCTGACGCCGACATCGGTTGACTCGGCAGGGGCGCCGGACGGGAAGCCGGTTCCGCTGTGAGCGCCAACGGCATAGTAGGTCGTTCGTTCGGGAATTGGATCGCTGACACTGGCGTTGACGTTAACGATGTTGGTATCGTTGATCCAGATCATGGTCCACTGCAGCAGCGGCAAATTGGTTTCATCATAGTATTTTATGCCGTAAGGCGGGTCGAAAAGATTGTCGCCGAAATCCACAGGGGTAGGCTCATTGTTGTTCGTGGGATTACCATCACTGTCCGAGTCCGGGTTGGTGCCGTCCTGTGAAACATCCGAGACATCGCCGCCTGTGGGGGTTTCACCGGTAACCGTGGCAGTGTTGTTGAATGGGCCGCCGTCCTCGGGAATATAGCGTAATTCAAGGGTTATCGTTCCTTCTTCACCTGATACCAATGAGTCAGTTCCCATCAGCATATCGGTGTCGGTTGAGCCGTCAAATGCCGAATTTACTGCAAAGTCGCTGCTGGTGATCGACATAACGGTCATGGTTCCAGTCGGGAATACGGCGTCGAGGTCATCTGTTGCCTGCACAGAAGTGATCGTGACATTGCCGTAGTTGCGGATAAGGTACTCGAAAGAGAAGTCCCATACACCGGGGCTGAATTCCGTCGGGCCGGAAGCAAGATCTTTCGCCATACCCAGCAAGGGGACGGCAGTCAATGTTACGGTTTCCTCGTCGTTGTCGTTGACCATGGATCCAACAGGCGGAGTACCGGTAACGTAGGCGGTGTTATCAAAAGAACCCGCGTCGATATCTGCCTGGGTGATGGTGTAGGTTCCTGTGAACGTAGTGTTGTCTGAAGCTCCGGGGGCCAGCGATGCGATCGGCCCGCCGGTGATATCCACCCCGCCAACAATATCATACAGCCTGATGTCGGTCAGGGTCACCGCTCCGGAATTGGTGATTGTGAATGTATAGCTGACTATATCATCCACATCTGCGCGGCCGTCTGCACCGGTGATCACGGTGCCTGTTTTCACAAGGGTGATATCTGCTTCCACAAGAACGACTTCAGCTGTGTCACTGACCGGTTCGGTCTGATCGCTGTCAGCCCAGGCGGTGTTCTCAAAACCACCGTTAGTCATGTCGCCCGAAGTCACTGTGTGTGTGGCAGGACAGTGGAGTATTCCACCGGGGGCGAGTGTCACACCACTGGGCTCCTGGTCAGGCGTGCAGGTTCCCATAACAACACCAGTTCCAGGATCGGTGATAGTAACACCCGTCAGGGTCAGATCGCCGTTGTTGATAGCGGCAATGTCGTAAGTGATGTTATCGCCAACAGAGTATGGCCCACTTGAGACGACCTGTTTATAGATACCCAGGCGGGCATTATCCTCGATTGTAACAGTCACGCTGTCGGTGACGGGGCCTGCCTCATTGCTGCTGCCGGTGGCAGTATCTGTGAAGGTGCCGGCATCAACATCGGCTTGCGTCACTACGTGTGTTGCGGCGCAGGTCATTGGATCGCCTGCATCCAGGGATGAACCCTGAACCGGGCTGCACGAGCTGACTACCAGATCCGAATCGACAATAGTGACGCTGGTAACTGTATCAACGCCATCGTTGGTGAGGGTGATTGTATATTCAAGCGTATCACCAAGTTCATAAGGTGCATCGGTAGTGATGACTTTGTTGAGGGTGATAACGTAGCTTGTGTTGGTTGGCACGGTAACAGAATCCGTGACAGGTTCAGTTTCAGTACTGTCAGCGGCAGCTGTATTTGTGAACGAACCCGAACCGGCTTCAGTTGAAGTGAGTATATGGCTGGCAGAACAGCTCATGGACTCATCTGGATCCAGTGTCGATCCCTGGACAGGTACGCATGAGAAACTCACCAGGTCCGGATCTGTGATGGTCACATTCGTCAGGGGAACATCACCAAGGTTGGTTGCGACGAGGGTATAGACAAGGGTGTCTCCCGTTTCGAACGGAGCAGGGCTTGATAAGGCCGTGTTCAGGTTCTTGCTGAAAGTAAGGTTTGGTGTAGCGTTGATCGTCAGCGTATCGCTGGCCGGTTCGATGTTTGTCGCACCTTCATCTGTCTGAAGACTGTTTTCAGGGATCGTGTTGGTATATTCACCCACACTTGAACCCTCAATGGGAACCACGATGTCACAGGTTGTATCCGGCCCGGCTGCGATAGAACCGCCATCGAGAGTAATTACTGTATCACCGGGTTCGGCATCGAGATTGCCGTTACACCCATTGGTAGCTGCAGGAGATGAGGCAACGCTGAGGTTGCCCGGAAGGTTGTCTATCAATCCAACATTCGTCAGGGGGATGTTGCCTGTATTTGTGATCCGAATAGTCAGGCTTGAAGTTTCGCCGAGAATAATTTCAGCCGGCGTGAAAAACTTGGATAAGCTGGCACCGGGCAGGTTGGTAAGCGAAGCAGAAGCTGCCTGCGGATTTTCGGCACCGTTGTAAGATGTCACATCTCCTGCGCCGATGGTGTTGGTGCGATTGCCGTGCACGTTCATTGTTACGCTCAATGTGAGCGTACAGCGCCGGTTCCCTTCAATACTGCCTCCACTGAACGTGAATGTATTGGATCCCGGTGTGCCGGTAATTGCACCGTTACAGGTCCCGGTGTCGAAGTTGGCAGGAGTGGCGACGAACATGCCTGACGGCATGGTATCAGTGAAAGTTATCCCTGTAAGATCGGTGTTGTTGGGGTTGATCAGGGTAACACTCATTGTGGAGGATGAGCCGCCAAAGACGGTCAGCGGGTCGAACCGCTTTACCACGGCGAGAGTTAGTCCGGTGATAGTGAGCTGGTCGGAGGCATTGGCTACAGGGTTGACCAGTGTGCCTGATGGGCTGCCGACATGCGCGGTTACATTCGAGCGGTAGAGTGTGTTCGTCCGTGTAGTGGGAAGCGGCGAGGTGGAACTGGAAGCATGCACGTCCACACTCACAGTACAGATACCCGGCACACTGCCGACCTGGGCAGGGACAATGGCGTCGTTAAGCCGGATAGTCTGGCTGGTGGGGGTCGCGGTTACTGTCCCGCCGATGCAGGTCGTGGAAGCATTGGCAGGCGATGCAACGGTAATGGTCGACCCTCCCATTGTAGTCAGGTTGTCCGTTAGATCCACATCATACAGCGCAGAGGTATTGGTATTCTCCAGGGTGATCGTCAGGGTGGAGTTGCCGCCGGGCGCCACTGTGTCCGCATAGAATGCCTTGCTGATAGAAAGGTTGGTGATATAGAGAGTCGCCGACAGATCATGGTCCGGACGTTGATCCTGATCGTTATCAAATTGAGAAAGGTCATTCACGTCGAGAAGGTTGGTATAGGCATCAGGGATCGGTCCGGTTACATACACATCAATGTAACATGACCCACCCTGGGCGATACTGCCGCCTGAAAGAGATATGGTATTCGTCCCATCAGCAGCAGTGAGGGAGCCGCTGCAGCTTGTATAAGGCGAAGTTACATGGGTGATTGTGATACCCGGCGGAAGCGTATTCACCAGGTCCAAACCAGTTATTGGTTCATCCTCAGGTGCACCCAGCGTGATCCGAAGGCGGGATACACCGCCTGCCAGGATATGGTTGGGATTAAAAGCCATACTGCCCGTCATACCCAGCCCTTCCTCATAGACGTCGAGGGTTTCAGTTTCTTCATCCAGGTTTGTTATATTTTCAACTGTATCAATAGAGTCTTCGGGGATGACGTTGGTGCAGTCGGCTTCATGTGAAGCAGCTTCAACATCCACCCAGAAGGAACAGGTACCCGGGTCGTCGACAGAGCCGGCCGGGATCTCTGCTCCAGCAGGAGTCGATCCGGTAAATGTTATTGAGTCAGGAGGGCCGTAGGTCAGATTAACCTGACCGTTGCTGCAGTCTGTGCCTGCATTGGGAGTTCCCGCAATCACAAGCCCACCCGGCAGGGTATCTGTAAAGTTGGTTACGTGGACAATCGAACTGGTGCTGTTCGACAACTCAATTGTCAATGTTGAGGTTCTGCCTTCCTCGATACTGGATGGTGAGAAGCTCTTGTCAACACCGATACTCAGTGCCTGGATCTCGATGGAATCGCTGGCCGGGAGGACATTGGTAAGGCTGGAGGGAGTAGTAGCGGTTAATGAGTTTTCCGGGATTACATTCTCGGGGTTGCTTGAACCCGCATCAATAGGCGTGGTGACATCGGCGGTTATAGTGCATGTGCCGGGTGAGGCGATGGTGCCTGCAGGAACAGTAACACCTGTTATTCGCAGGATATCATTTTCGCGCACTCCCGGATTGCTGCTTTCAATAGTCACTGTTCCACCGCACTGGCTGGAAGTTGTGGAACTGTAATACAGAACAGTACCCGGCAGCTGATCATCCAGAGCGACACCGGTGTAGTCATCACCGGTCGGATTCTGCAGAGTGATGGTCAGGGTGCTTGTTTCACCGGCCATGATGGAGTCGGGCGAGAATTCTTTTTCAATACCGACAGCCTGAACGTTCAGGTCTGCCTCGGCATCGCTGCCGTTGGTTACACCCTGGCGGGTTGATACATCACCGGTATCAATGGTATTGGTGTACTCTCCCTGGACAGAAGAGGTGACATTGATGCGGATCCGGCAGGTTGCACCGGGAAGAATTTCTCCATCGGTGAGCGATATATAATCATCGTTTGCAGCCGGGCTGTTTAGAGAAGCCGAGGAACCGCAGCCGGAGAGCGAATAGGTTACAGGGCTTGCCACGACGATATTTAGTGGGAATGTGTCTGTCAGGCTGACTTCATCAATTGTGTGGTTAGCACCGCTGTCCTCGTTTGTTATATTGATTGTCATCTGGCTGCTCTGCCCGACCCAGATAGTGTTGGGCGAGTATGATTTGTCAACTGAGGGGGGAAGAATTGTATCCACATTCAGAGTTGCGTTGGCAGGGTCGGTATTGCTCACTGTTATTGTTCCGGATTCATCGGTTGCTTCGAGAACACCGCCTTCAATTCTGTTAATCAGGTTTCCGGGTGTTGTGGAAGTAACATCGACTTCCAAAGTACAGGTGCCGTTTTCAGAACCCACTTTTGCAGGAACAGTGGCATTCTCCAGGACCAGAATAGTTGTCCCGGGAGCTGCCGTTACACCTGGAGTTCCACAATCATCGGTGGTGAAGTTGGCAGGATCCGCAATTTCAAGGCCAGGCTGCACTGCGACCAGGTTATCGGTCCAGGCGGCATCATGAAGTTCAAATGAATTAGGGTTGTAGATGTTTACACTAAGCCGGGAGATGTTTCCAGGAACAATACTGTCCGGGACGAATGTCTTGTTGATTTCGGCATTAAAATCAAAGGTGGCTACATTCAGGATGGCGTCGTTAGATGCATCCTCGTTAGAGTAATGTGTGCCATTGAGATACCCGGTGACTTCTCCGGAAACGAAGTCCAGTGTATGAGTACCGGAGGAATTTGCACCGATATTCACAAGGATGGTACAGCTGCCGGAGGCCGGTACAGTCCCTCCGGCGAGAACAATGCTGGTATCGCCTGCATCGGCGTCCACCGTGCCGCCGCAGTTGTTAACTACATTGGGCGTATCGTAGACATCGAGGTCTGCATCACCATCGGCGAGGATGAGTGTAAATGCAGCACTGGTCAGAGCATAGGATGTATTGTTATTTGTAAGGGTGATGGTCAGGCGTGATTGTCCAAGCTGCGTAGTATTTTCAGGGTTGAAGCTCAAGCCCGCAGCGATATCCGTGGTTGGAGTCTGGGCGAAAACGGCGCTACCAGGAGCCAATGGGGTGAGGGTGAAGAGAAGTGATAAGATAATGCCAACACGAAGCCAGAGGGGGGGATTAGTTTTCACGGATGCAACCTTCCTTATTCGATTGATGAATGATAAGACAGACGTAAATTCCCCGTAAATTCACGATTTGCATTATTGTATCATTCATTACAACACCAACCAATTGCAGGAACCTTACAAATGGGGGGATTCGGTCCACCGGAATCAGGGATCAAAGGCTCAAAAAAAAGCGAAAGAATCAAAAGAGACTGCCTCCGGTATATGAGACAGCCTCCCCAAAAAAGTTATTCGAAGAAGTTTAACACCAGCTGATTAACTTCCTCCGGTTTTTCCATGCCCATCAGGTGTCCGGCTTCGATTTCAATAATTGTAAGATCCGGCACATTGGATGCCAGTTCACGGACGGCACCAAGTTCGCCCATCAGGCTGTCATTTGTGCCAATTAAAAGTAAAGTCGGAACGCCTACTTGCTGCAATTCCTCCGGGGTCATCGTAACCGGCGGCGACTGCTGCGGGGCGGTGCCTGTCAGAACGAGTCTGAACCAGGATCGATTTGCTCCAGCAGATCGGGATCATACCCAAAGGACCAGTGGATGGTGCTGTCCTGGACCATTTTCAGCGGGAGCATCTGGGCGAAGATGATCCGCATGATGTTTTCGTTGGTATTTGGAGTTAATCCCATCGGTCCGAGCAGGGCAAGTTTGTTCACCCGCTCAGGGTATGCGATAGCAACGTGTGCTCCGATAAACCCGCCGTTGGATGCACCGACGATAATTACTTCATCCAGGCCGAGTGCATCCAGGATTTCGAGCTGCAGATCTGCCTGTTCGGGGCCGTTCGATGGAAAGGTGTTGATATCATTCAGTTTGCTTCGGCCTGGTTCACCGATGGTATCTACAGCGTAGATCCTGTATTCCTTTCTCCAGGCGTCTACGTTGGTTATCCAGGACCATCCAGCCATCTGACCGGCGTTGTACAGCATCATCGGCGGGGCATCTTCCTGTCCACAGATGATTATGTGCATCTTGCCGTAGGATGTCTCCACATAACGGGTTTCATAAGGCACCGGCCAGGATTCCAGCTTTTCCTCATAAATGGACATCATCTGCTCTTCGATTTGCGGGGTGGAGTAGATCGAATGTTTTTTCATCGTTGGACATGCTCCAGACAAAAATACCAACCAGGACGATTGCGTCGAGGATTCGTACCAGTGCAGGCAGCACAATGCCTGTATGATTTTGAAGCAAGGTGTGGACAGGCGGAAGCAGCAGGAGCACTGCACACAGCAGGAAAAGAGCGCGAAGGGTATTGCCTGTCAGGAACATCGAAGTCATTACAATCACCAGAAGCACACAGAAAATCCAGCCAAGAATCTTTCCTGCGAGTATCGTAATCGTTCCCCTTTTCCTTTTCTATTTTCCATCCAGGTGGTAAGAGTGATCTGCGGCGCCCCCAGGAGGGCATTCGCTTCCGCAGGGTCCCCCCTTTCAGCAGTTTTTTCAAAGTGCCCCATCAGTTCAACGCCGAATTTCATGGCGGGATTACGCATCAGCGTGCCCATCAGTTTCGCCAGCCACACCGGTATTGAGGATACCTTTTCCACTTCCGGGTGGAATACACTGCAGTATTGAAGGAGAGCGTTTTTTAACGTGATCGCTTCAGGGCCGAAGATGGTGAATCGCTTGTTTGCGGCTTCTTGTTTCTGGAAGGCATTGGAGACCATACGTGCCAGGTCTGCTGCCGCGAAGAGGTGCACCGGCAGCGGCTGCTTGCCCATCATGAATGGTTTGCCGTCCCGGGCGAATCGGGCGACCATTTCCATCGGCCAGGTCGGGCAGAAGATCGAGTAAGGGATACCGCATTCCCGGATCGCCTTTTCCGCTTCGAGTTTCTGGGCGACCATCGGGAACCAGCGGTTTTCTTCACGAACGGTTGCGCCTGATATATAGCAAATCCGAGAAATACCCAGGCCAGGAGAAAGGGAAACCACATTCTCTGCACTGAGCTGGTCCACTTGGCCGCCCACACTGATGTGGACACCATCACAGCCCTGCAGGGCTGATCTCAGGTTGTCCGGATTTGCAACATCACCTTCAACGATTTCGAACCCGATCGGGAAACGTTCATGGGCTCTGGCGGTTTCACGTACCAAAATCCGTACGGTAAACCCATCCGCCTGCAGTTTCCGGGCGACTGGTTCTCCAAGCAGTCCGGTTCCACCAAGGACAAGAACTTGTATACTCATTGGATTACTCCTTTCAGGATGGAAAAAGCGAGGACCAGCAGGGCTGATCCCCGCTGTGGAAATTTAGAACCCCAGGTCCGCTTCAGACGGCCACTTCAAGAGCAGCAGGCCGATCAGGATCCACCCGTTGACACCGATTGCGCCAATTTTGTTGAAGAACATCGCAAAGGCGTTCCAGTAGAAGAAAAGGCTTAGCGTGGCAGGAATTGCGAAGATAATTGCGAGTGTCCGCCAGTATTCATGAGGGAAACCGATTCCAAGGAACGAGAAGGCTGTGGCAAGGAAGCCGAGGACCACAATAATCATCAGCACGAGGGCAAGCATACGGGCCCCTCGTTCCCCGAGCAGGCTGTCGAACAGCCACGAACGTGCATTCCAGGTGTCGGATTTGACTACTCCCAGGGCGGCAATGATTCCCTGGATGTGGCCGATTGCATGGATGAATAAGAAAACCGTAACAAGTGTGCGCAGTGTTTTGGGTGACATAAAATTCTCCTTTAAAAAAATTGTTTTCCCCTTTTGATCTGTAGAATTCAGCCCTTTTCCGTTTCTACTTTGACTTCGAGCAGTGGAAGGCCAAGATCGCGTATACGGATCAACAAGCCGTGCAGTGCCGTCTGGTCCGGGAGCGTGCCGGAGAGGATGGTATTTCCGTGCTGGTCGTGATGGATCTCCATGCCTTTCAACCATCCTGACCATGATTGCCGGAGTTCCCCTTTAATTTTGATCCGGACCTGCTGGGTCTGGTTCATGGTCTCCCTGCCGTTGATCTCGTGTTGAAACCAGTATGCCAGGAAGGGGGGAGCCCTGTCGCCATGCGAAGGTGTAATCCTTATATAGTTGGGAGTCAGGAGAGAGGGTACCCAAAAGTAGTAGGGGCGGCAGGAGCGGGTTCCACAGGCTGCATTAGAACCGGACAGACACGGATTCGGATACCACCTTTTTGTGAGGGTATCTCTGGAACCCGCCTGAACATGGAGGCGTGTTGGAATAGGAGAGGAAGAATGATTGGAACCCGGCATTTTTGTCCAGGTAATAGTTGATTATTCTATTGTTATAGTATATTATAACAATCAACCGGAATGGTAACAGAAATAGTGGAATCGAAACTGGTGCGTGAAAGAGAAGGCTTATGGAAGATCAGGAACGCATAACCCAGCAGAACGAACTGCCGGCGCGCGCGCTGGTGGTCGGTGATCCGGAGCGGGTGTTGCAAGCAGTCGGGCGGCTTAAAAGCCCGGTCGAGGTGTGGCGGGTGCGGGAATTCCTGGCCTGGCGCGGTTATTTTCATGGCGAATCGGTGTTGATCGCTTCACATGGCGTAGGCCCTTCCAGCGCCAGCCTCGTTCTCGAGCAGCTTTTTCAGCGGGGAGTGCAGATTGTACTTCGGGCCGGGACCTGTGGTGCCTTGCAGTCTGAAGTGACCCAGGGCACGCTGGTGATCCCAACGGGAGCGATCCGGGATGACCGGATCAGTGAGCAGGTGCTGCCGCTGGAGGTTCCTGCAATTGCAGATGTTGATCTTGTACACGGCCTTCAGGCGGAGGCAGCCCGGGCAGGCTACCTGCAGGTCAGTACCGGCCTGGTGTGGTCGTCAGGTGTGTTTTATGACTCTCCCCAGGTTCCCGCAAGAGCTCCAACATGGATTGCTTCCGGTGCTATAGCAGTTGAGATGGAAATGGCACTGCTGCTGATTTTAGCCCGGCGGTATTCTGCCCGGGCAGCCGGGATGCTGGCTGTGGAAGGCGGGGCGGATCAGGAACTGGATCCCTGGAACCGTCCGGTTGATAGTGAAACCAACCAAAAAATGATCCAGAGTATGCTGGACATCACCCTGGAAACCCTGGTATCTGTTGCATGACCCGGAACAAAAGACAGCCGTATCGGACAGCGCTCAGGAGGAACTAAACTTGAAAGGATCGCAAATGATATCGGGCAAAGAATTGATCGATCGGATGTTTTCAGGTGGGAAGGTGGATCGTATCGGGCTGTACGAAGGTTTCTGGCCGGAAACGCTGGAAGCCTGGGTGCCGGAAGGTTACCCGGTGAGCGATGCCGCCCAGGGTACGAAGCCTGTTCCGATGGACCCATTTGAGTTCTTCACGTTCGATATGCATAAATGTGGTGGTTTTTTCGATACTGAACCCAGACTGGGTGTGGAAGTGACTCTGGACGAAACCGAGGAATGGGTGCTGGTACGCAACGGCGCCGGCGCCGTGTTCAAATGGTGGAAGAACCAGTCCGGAACGCCCGAGCATGTTGATTTCCATATGAGCAGCAGGGAGGTCTGGGAGGCTGAATACCGGGACCTGCTTCTGTCGGTAGACCCGCAGCGTTTTAATGGTAAATGGTGGGAACCCAAATCTCTGGCGGATGATCTGGCGGATCTTCGCAGGGCACGGGAAAAGGGACAGTGGGCCTGGTATGGGCATGTGTTCGTGTGGGAGGTCATGCGGGCGAACATGGGGGATCTGCAAATGTACCAGAACCTGCTTCTGGATCCCGGATGGGTACATGATTTTAACAGGGTTTACACCGATTTCTTCCGGGAACATTATCGCTTTCTTTTTGAACACAACGGTGTACCGGATGGGATCTGGCTGATGGATGACCTGGCATATAAGGGCAGGTTGTTCGCCTCACCGCAAACGCTCTCGGATTTATTTCTCCCATATTATGCTGAAATCATATCATTCTTCCATGAGTATGACCTGCCGGTGATATTCCACAGCGATGGAGATATCACAGATGCGCTTCCGATGCTGATCGAAGCAGGTATTCAGGGTTTGAACCCGATGGAAGTAAAAGCTGGCTGCGATATCCTGCAGTATGCCCGGGAGTATGGTGACCGGTTGGTTTTTGTCGGAGGAATGGATGTGCGTGTTCTGGAGACCAACGACCGGGAACTGATCGAGGCAGAAGCGGTGCGTCTGCTGGAGGGAGTAAAGGCGCTTAATGGACGGATGGTGTTTGGATCGGATCATACCATCACTCCACGGGTCCGGTATGACTCATACCGGTATCTTCTGGATGTATACCAGACCCACCAGTGGTATTAGCCCGCCGATTGGATATCGAGACATCGTCTGAGGCGTTCCAGGTTGGAGAACGCATACAACAGGGAGACCGGAATGACAATCAACAATCGTGATCTGAGTCCCGTTTTTTCGCAGCTGACTATCAATGAGGATGCGGATTGTTCGCTGGCGGTGCAGCTGGCGAACCAGCTTTCCTGGCTGATTGCCAGCAACCAGTTGAAACCAGGAGACAGACTGCCCACTATTCGCGGTCTGGCCGAAGTACTGGGCATTAACCTGCACACGGTCCGGGCAGCGTACCTGCGTCTTGAAGAGTACAGAATGATAAAAACCCGCCGCGGGACGGGATCAGTAGTGCTGGGCTTCGACCCAAGTGCGGTGGGAGGGCAATCAACAGCGATCCGCACGCATATGGTTGGCCTGATCGTACCTGATCTATCCGGTCCGTTCTATCCCATGATCCTCAAAGGTGTGCAGTGGGTAGCTCAACACCGTCATATCCTGGTGATCGCCTGTGGTACAGATGAGGATCCCCAGGCAGCCAGCGATCAGCTGGACATGCTGATCGCCCAGAACGTAGATGGGGTGATTATCGCCAGTGATTACCTTCCCTTTGAGGAAGGTACGCCATTTTTTCACCTGGATCCGGATGATTATCCGATCCCGCTGGTATTTATTGACCGGCCGGAGCAGGAGGGATACTCTGTCCTGTTTGATGCTGCTGAAGCCGGGTACAAGGCCACCACCCATTTACTGGGGCATGGTTATACTCCGGTCGCTTTCATCAGTCCATCCCGGAAGTTCCCCACCTATCAGCTTTGTTTTGACGGATATCGAGATGCACTGAACGAGTATCAGCAGCCACTGCCGGCAGAACAAATCATAGAGACAGCTGGTTTCACCTTTCAGGACGGATATGAAGCGATGCAGGCACTGCTGGCACGAGAAACCCTTCCCAGGGCCGTTTTTGTTGCTGAAGATCTGTTGGCTGTGGCGGGTATGAAGGCGATCAGGGATGCGGGATTACGCATTCCCGAGGATATCGCCGTGATCGGTTTGAACGATTTTGAAATCAGCCACTTCAGTGACCCACTTCTGTCCACGGTAAATACCTCTGCTGAGGAGCTGGGTGTAGTGGCCATGCGTTTGATGCTGCAGCTGTTGGAAGGCGTTCAGGTGGAACACAGTGTAATCACATTACCCACCCGCCTGATCCTGCGCCAGAGCTGCGGATGCCGGTTGGAACCGTAAGACGGAAAGCCAAGAATGCTTCAGGGAGACCAGGAAACTATTGAACGGTATACAGAAAATCCAGGCACTTTTTAACCACCAGAAAACGCCAATACCATGGCTTGAGATTGCGGTAGACGAAGCCGTTATTCTGCGTACGATTGGTAAACCGCTGCCACCACAATATCTCGAATCGATCAAGCCGATCGATGTGTCTTGGGCGGATAAGGTGGATTTTGCCCAGAAGATCGGCCTCGATGCACTCGGGCTGTACCACTGGGAAGCTTTTGGCAGCACTGAGGATGATTCACAGCCGGTGCTTACACGGGTACCGCATATCCTGGAGTGGGAGGATCTGCCCAAACTGGATATTCCGCGCTACTCCTTTGACGAACTGCATGCCCCGGTGCAGGAAGCATATGCAGTCACCAGGGAGGCGGGGCTTGGGTTATTCGTTGAGTTTGCCGTCTGCCTTGAATATGCGGTATCGGATCTTGGTTTCGAAAATCTGTGCATGAAACTCTATACGGATTCCAATCTGGTCATGGAAGTGCTGGAACGATATACCGAGTACACACTGCACCTGATCGAGCATTATAACCGGATGCCGGAAATCGATTTTATATGGATCGGTGATGATCTGGCATATAAGAACGGGCCTTTTATTTCTCCGCAGATGTATGAGGAGTATGTCTTCCCCCATATTCGCCGTGCAACTGCAGCAATCACCAAACCGTGGGTATTTCATTCGGACGGCAATATTTTGTCGCTGATCGATGAAATCGTCTCCTGGGGACCGAAAGCCATCCATCCAATTGAGCCTGCCGCCATGGATATTTTTAATGTTGGTCAGCGCTACGGCGAGACTATCGGCTTGATCGGCAACCTGGATGTGGACTTGCTCACCAGGGCATCGCGTGAGGATGTGGTCTCTCAGACACAGAAGCTGCTGGAGTTTTTCGGGGAGCGCGGAGGGTATGCCTTTTCAAGTGGCAATGCCCTGGCCCGCTTTATTAATCAGGAAAATCTGGTGGCGGTCAGTGAGACAATCCGCAAGTACAACGAACGTTTTGTTGTGGCTGCCTGACATCATTACCTGGAAATGCAGACAAAGCCCGGCAGTATTAATTTGGCCGTTACCATTGATTCGAAGGAGGTGCTATCGATCAAATCCAGAGTTCGCCGAGACTGTTTCACACCAGATTCACCATCTATGACTTATAGGAGAATGGAATGAATAAGCTGATTGAGTCGATTAAGAAAGATTTCACCACCAGCACACTGGTACTTATCCCGGTGGTGATTGCGATCAATATCGTCCTTGGTGAGATTGCGCTGCTTCTGAAACTGCCGGTATATCTGGATGGCACCGGGACAATTTTCCTGGCAGTCATCTGCGGACCGTGGGCGGGTGCGCTCACCGGGATCCTGACCAATATTATCTGGGGCCTGGCAATTGACCCGAACGCATTCCCATGGTTCCCTGTGGCCGCGTTTATCGGCCTGGTAGCAGGGATCATGGCAAACAAAGGCCTGTTTAAGAAGTGGTGGCAGGTGGTTATTACCGGTTTTGTGATTGCTATCTTTACAACGATTGTTTCCACTCCAATTGCAGTCTATCTTTACGGAGGAATCACCGCCAGTGGAACATCGTTCATTACCGCCATGCTGCTGCAGTCCGGACAGGATCTGGTAACAGCGGTGTTGAGTACCAATTTCCTGACTGACCCATTAGATAAAATTACATCTGCATTAATGGCTTTTGCTGTTCTTAAGGCACTCTCCGCGCGTTATCTTTCGCGCTTCCCGCATGCGGAGAATGTTGTCGACTAGTGTTGCAGGGAGGAATGTGTAAAGCATTCCTCCCTTTCTTCCGGAGGGTATTTGGATGCATGACAGAATCACCTTTTTTGTTGATGTGGAGAGCCCACTGCATCGCTTGAATCCCCTGACCAAGCTGATGTTGGTGTTCACCATCATCCTGCTTGCGTTCCTCAGCCCGTGGTATTTTCTGCCGACAGGGTTGTTTTTTCTGGTCATTATCCCGCTGAGCTTCTGGGGGCGTATCGGAAAAGTATTCCTTGAGTCTGTAGTGCGCCTGCTGCTGCCGATTTTCGGGTTTCTTTTTGTGATGCAGGCATTTTTTTATCCTGGTGGGCAGACAGAGATTTTCCACATCTGGAAACTGGCAGTAACGACTGAGGGTGTGCATGCGGCTTATCTGATTGTGACCCGCATCCTGGCGATGGTTTCCTCATTCCTGCTTCTTCTTCTGAGTACCCACCCCAGCATTTTAATGAGTGATCTGACCCGACGGGGATTTCCGGGTTCGCTGTCCTATATTATTACCTCCAGTTTGCAGATCCTGCCCCAGATGCGGAACAAGGCAGCATCAATCATTGATGCCCAACGCTCACGCGGGCTGGAAACAGAAGGTGCTTTGAAAGACCGCATCCGGGCGCTGGTGCCGTTAGTCCGCCCGTTGGTATTCGGATCCCTGGTGGATGTTGAGGAAAGAACGATTGCTATTGAGGCACGTGGATTCACAACTGCCTGCGTCAAGACCAGCCTGCTGGATATACTCGATCCCCGGGTGGAAAAAGCAGCACGTTGGTTGATGGTGCTGATCTTGGTCGCAGTCATCGGGAGTCGGTTATGGGTATCATAGAGCTTAAGGACTTTTCCTATTCTTATCCAATCACAGAAAAACCATCACTGAAGGGAATCAGCCTGAATGTCGAACCCGGAGAATTCCTGGCTGTGGTTGGACCCAACGGTGCCGGTAAGTCAACACTCTGTTATGCCATTGCTGGTTTCCTGGGTAATTATTTCCGGGGGACGATGGAAGGGTCGCTGCAGGTACTCGGGCGCGAGCTGCAGGAGACCGGATTGGGTGAATGGATCCTGGATGTAGGGCTGGTATTCCAGAACCCGTTTACACAGTTGTCTGGTTCCAAGTTCACAGTGTATGAAGAAATTGCGTTTGGGCTCGAGAATCTCGGGGTTCCGCGCGAGGAAATGCGGCCCCGGATCGATGCGGTTATGAATCTGACAGGCATCGCAGACTTGAAGGACCGTTCACCGTATGCGCTTTCCGGGGGACAACAGCAGCGGGTTGCTCTGGCCTCGATATTTGTGATGAGCCCCAAGGTGCTGGTATTGGATGAACCAACCTCCCAGATGGATCCGATTGGAACACGGGAGGTGTTCCAGGTAATCAAGGAATTGAGCCGTTCCGGAGTCACAATTATCCTCGCGGAGCATAAGGTCGAGTGGGTGGCTGAGTTTGCGGATCGTGTGATAGCGCTATCGGAGGGAGAGATATTCCTGCAGGGAAAACCTCATGATGTGTTCACCTCTCCGGAACTGGTGGCTGTCGGGGGAAATGTCACACGCTACACCACGGTTGCCCGGCGGGTGCAGCAGGAAGGACTCGGGGATCCGGAAAAACCACTTCCTATTACGTTGCATGAAGCTGTGCGGTGGTTCGGAGGAGTACAGGATGGACATTAATATCGATGGTCTTTGCTATACCTACCCAAATGGAGTGAGGGCACTCCATGAAGTGGATCTCACCATCAGGACCGGTGAGCAGGTTGCCATTGTAGGTCAGAACGGTGCAGGCAAGACTACGCTGGTAAAGCATCTGAACGGATTACTCAAGCCTTCCGGCGGAGAAGTGCGGATTGGAGATTGGAACACACAGACTTACTCCGTGGCCCAGCTTTCATCCCGGGTGGGGTATGTGTTTCAGAACCCGGATCAGCAGCTTTTTTGCAGTAATGTGTATCAGGAAGCAGCCTTTGGCCCAACCAATCTGCGCTATAAGGAGGCAGAAGTGACCCGGTTGGTTGAGGGAGCGCTGCGTCTTACAGGCTTACAGGGCAAGGAAGAGACCAATCCCTATGACCTGTCTCCAACCTGGCGCAAGATGGTTGCGGTGGCGTCGATTCTGGCCATGGATACCCCGATTGTTATTCTCGACGAACCGACCACAGGACAGGATGCGGTTAATATTCATCGTTTTACAGATATTGTTACCCATCTGCGAAAACAAGGAAAAACAACGATAGCCATTACACATGATATCGATTTCGGCGCAGAGAATTTTGACCGCATGATCGTTATGTCGCAAGGGCAGGTCCTGCTGGAAGGCCCGGTACGCGAGGTGGTATCCCGGGTAGACACACTGGCTGAATCCTATGTAGATCCGCCGCAGCTGACCCGCCTGGGCATGGAACTCGGGTTCACGCAGACAGTCAGCCGGGAAGAGGAGTTTTTGGCGGCGTATCGTGTTTTGATAATGGGGCGCAGCAGCTGAGATACGTATTCAATATCTACTATGCCTGCCGTAATTCCCCGCGGAGAAGAAATAAAAACAATCTTGATGGTGATTTGCTTTTTTTAAAGTGGGTCTGCCCATGTAAGGAGGCTTCGGGGGAGGAAAGCCTGCTGCCGGAAGGCTCACTCTGAACAGGTAGAAGGACAGAAGCCCAGGATACCAGGAGGAACAATGAAGATTTATACAGGACTGGATGTTTTTGATGCGATCGCCGGGGGAGAGATGAAATCGATTGACTCCCTGATCAGTGGGTTGCTGGAGGAGGGGATTTCCCCTGAGGTACTGTTGAACCAGTGGATGATTCCTGCCATGGATAAGGTAGGAGTTCGGTTTGAGAAGGGGGAGTTGTATGTCCCGGAGATGTTGATGTCGGCTTGCACGATGCAGGCGGGACTGAAACAGATCAGGCCTTTGCTGGTGGAATCCGGGGTAAAGCCGGAAGGCAAGATCTTGCTGGCGACTGTTAAAGGGGATCTGCATGATATCGGCAAGAATCTGGTAGGTATGATGCTGGAGGGTGCAGGCTATGCCATTATTGACCTTGGTGTTAATGTAGGGCCGGAAGCGATTGTTGAGGCTGTCCGTACCGAGCAGCCGGATGTGTTGGGGCTTTCGGCGCTTCTGACCACCACAATGACAACGATGCAGACTATTATGGACCAGATCACGGACGCCGGACTGCGGGAGAAGGTGAAAGTAGTGATCGGGGGTGCGCCGGTCAATCAGGCTTTTGCCGACGAAATTGGTGCGGATGGTTTTGGACGCGATGCAGGCCAGGCGGTACAGGTTGTGCGGGCTCTTATGAAAAACGGGCGGGGGTGAGGGCTGACAGTAAAAAAACTGATTGATAGGGGAAGCGGCGGGTTCCAAAGGATGTCTTTTGCCCACATGGACACATTACTTTTAGATAAAGAATCTTTGGAACCCGCCGTACGGTGGCAGCGGGGTGTATACGTACAGCCGCGAGCAGAGCCCTGGGCAGAGCCCTGGGCAATACCGGAACAGTGCCTGATGCGATAATGCTGTGGAACACGACCGCACAGGAGCGCGTTGTAACTAATGTTTCCTCTACGGAATAAATCCCTTTTCCCGGCCAGCGGCGATAGCCTGGGTCCGGCTGCGAACGCCCAGTTTACTGTAAATATTGCTGGTATGCTTCTTGACTGTATTCAGGGATACGACCAGCCGTTCTGCGATTTGCTGGTTGGTACATCCCTCAGAAATGCAAACCAGCACCTCCAGCTCCCGTTTGCTGAGTGTTTCAACTTCGTTCTCCATAAAAAGAGTATCCTCTCCCGAGGATGAGTCAAACTTTGTAAAGGCAGCCAGCACATTCTGAAGCCATTTACTGGGTTGAGAGCCGGGCGACGCTGAGTGGATAAGCCGATATGCTTCTTTCCCTGCTTCGACATATAGTCGCACAAAACCCTCTTTTTCTGCGGTGGCAAGGGACCGTTTCAGTGCAGCAAGCGCCTACTGCCTCTCCTCCAGTGCTTCATGTGCAAGTGCCATCAGGAGGTTCATTTCCAGTACATGTCTGCCTCGACCAGAGGAGTTGGTTTCGGGCAGGATAGTATCCAGTTTCAGAACCTTTTGATATTCACCTCGGGCAAGTGCCACCCGGGCAGCAGCGATTTGCCGAACCTCTTCAAGGTAAGGTGGGAGATCCTTCCCGGGTATGTTTTATAAGTTTATATCGAAAGTGGACAGACGTTTTGAGGCAGCGCAGGTGTCGCCAATCCGGATTGCAGTGGCGATCCGGAAGGACAGATTATGCACCTGAATGTGCAGCAAGGGGGTTTCCTGAGCAGCTTGATCTGCCTCACGCATGACCTTTTGTGCCCCGATAAAATCACCCCGAGCGAGGCAGAGACGTGCTTGCAGGCAGGACGCATGAGTGCGGCTGTACGCGATACCGCCCTGTTGAATAAGTTTCATCCCCTTTTTCAGTTGAGCTTCAGCTGCTTCGAGTTCATTGCGCTCCAGGCTGATTTCTGCAAGAAGCAGGTGAGAAGTACCAGCGAATGCGGCCGCTGGCCCAAGGGATTTTTCCAGCTGGAGGATTGTTTCCAGTTGAAGGGCGGCTTTTTGAAGCTCGCCGGTATGGTAGATTTGAATCCCTGCCAGCAGTTCAATGGCTGCCGCAGTTAGGAAAGGATTCTCTGCATCGAGTGCCAGATCACGAGCCTGACCGTAGGTCCTGGCTGCATGCTGCAGCTCGCCGCGGTATGCCAAGGCTGTGCCGAGTGCAATCAGGACCCGGGCACGAAGCATCGATCGTTCCGGTGCCAGTACAGCCAGTGCAGCCTGGCCTTCCTCGAGGATGCGTTCCGTATCATTGGAGAACGTGCAGATCCCGGTCAGCAGAGCTGCGATATCTCCGCACAGTTCAATTTCCGGATCTTCAGATTGTGCGCTGAGATCCGAACGAAGCTTGAGGAGCAGGTCTTCCGCTTCTTTATGCCGGCCGTTCAGCGAAAGTGCCCAGCATTTCTGGTAGACAAGGCGCTGGTTGGCTTGCAGGATATTTTCAGGCAGTGCCTCAAGCCAGCGCAGCAGGGCTGCACCGCGGCCGTGCTGCATCATGTTGTCTGCTTCCCGCGCAACCAGGTCAGCAGTCCACTGAAAATCCCCTGCTTTCAGACTGTGGTTTATGGCCAGATCCGGGAACCTGTTCTGTTCAAACCAACTGCTTTCACGCCGGTGAGCTTCAAGGATTTGATCTGGAGGCAGCTCGGTTTTCATCAGGTTTTGCAGCAGATCTGAAAACAGCTGGTGGCGCCGATACCAGCTGCGCTGGTTTTCCATTGAAGAGATGAACAGGTTGCCGCGCCGCAGTTCCTCCAGCACAGCGCTGCTGCCAAAACGGCCGAGGACAGCATCACAAAGCGGACCGGTAAGTTGGTCCAGTATCGACGTTGTCAGGAGGAATTGTCTGTGTACTGGAGAAAGCCCCTTCAGGACTTCATCTGTCAGGTACTCCAGTATATAGTCGTGGCTACCGGAGAAGGCCGTAATGAACGCACCCGGATCAGGTTGTGTCTGAAGGGAAAGCGCAGCCATCTGCAGGCCGATCGCCCAGCCTTCGGTACGCTGTTCCAACGCGGAGAGATCTTTAGGTGCCAGATTTAGGTTGAGGGTTCGGTTAAAAAGTGTTTTGATTTCTTCCAGCGTAAAACGCAGATCTTTTCCCCGGATTTCCCCGAGCAACCCCGGACCGCGCAGGCGGGCCAGTGGGAGAGGCGGATCAGCACGGGTTAACAGGACGATTTTAAGGGCTTCGGGTTGATTTTCGATCAGATATGCAAGGTCTGAAAAAACCGCAGTGTTGTTGATCTGGTGCAGATCATCAAGGAAAAGAACTACTGGATGGGGATAATCAGCCAGCGCGTTAATCAGATAGGCCAGCAGGGTTCTTGTTGGCGGCAGCAGGGTATCGAGATGGAACTGCGGAAGTTGCAAACCGTCTGGAAGTGCGTTTTCCAGTGCAGCAAATACATACGCCCAGAACTGGGCCGGATCATTATCATTTTCGTCCAGCGAAATCCAACCGAAACTGTATGGCAGTGCCTGTGCCCAGCTGCAGACAGCAGTAGTTTTTCCCGAACCGGCAGGTGCGGCGACAAGGATGCAGCGCCCGGCAAGGGCGGTATCGAGCTGGCGTTGCAGGGATGGGCGTGCGATGTGGTTTTGTGGCAGCGCCGGCAGCATTATTTTAGTCTTGAGCAGCGGTGTTTCCACAGCGCTGATTATACAAAGGGATGGTTCTTGACACGAACTTGGGAAAGCTGCTTTCGGAAGAATGGTTCACCCATAACCATTTTCGCGGGATAAAACAAGAATGGAAAAAATCCTATATAGTTATAGATCAGAAGGAGGGACTATATGCGGATCCTGATGGTTATTATTCTGTTCCTGCACGGTATGGTTCATCTACTGTATGCAGGGCATAGCAAAAGAATCTTCGAGATGGTGCCGGGTCTGGCCTGGCCGGAAGGATCGTGGCTTTTAAACCGGCTTCCTTCAGAAACAGTACGCTTGCTGGCAGTAATTTTGCTTATTACAGCTGATTCTCTATTTACCATCAGTGGTGCAGGGCTACTGCTGCAAACAAACTGGTGGAGGATTGCTCTTGTATCAGCGGCGGTTTTTTCCAGCTCCGTATTTGCCGTACTATGGGATGGAAAGATGGATAATCTGCCCGGCAAAGGCGCAGTGGGGATAGTGATCAATCTTGGGTTGATCCTGTTTTCAGTCCTGTGGGGTTGGATTGGATTGCTGTCAGGGTAGAATGCGCGAAGCGAGATGTGAATTCCCGGTGGACTCAATTGCAGGTTATCAATACCCGTAAAAAACGATCCGCTGGTTCTCTTATGTTACATATGAACGTTCTTCCAGGGGTTTGCCTGTAACAGGGTCGAGCAGGGGTTTTTGGCACGACGGACACGACTTTGTTTTTACAAGCAGCGATTGAACTCCATAGTATTCGTCCCGTTCGCTGGGTTCCTCTTGACGCTCAAGGAAAACTGCATCATTAAGATAAACCCAGGTGCTGCAATTCGCACACTTCCCCAGGCGGGTACCTTTCTTATGCAGCAGCCGATCTGCCCAGGTGCGGATTATGGTTTCCTCTTTTTCAAGCAAACTGCGGAGCAGCGATTCCGGGATGAGAGATACATCGAATTTGCCCATTTTCTTTTCTGCCAAATCCCGCACATCGACAGCGCTGTCCGTCAGCGCCTGGAAAAGTAATTCCGCTGCCCGTTGATCCTTGATGGCGGACAGCCCGGAAACCGCATTAAACCGCACATTGAGGTTCCTGTCTTTCAAGGCTTTCGCAAGTGCGTTGATTGACTCTGCTGTCGCAATATTTGCGAGGACCGCAGAAGCGCGAATACGAACAATATCTGAACGCTCGAGGTTGCCTTCGATAACCGCAGGCTTGCCATCCTTTTCACCTGAAAGTTCTACAATCTTGCAGGTGGCTGCTTCTTCGATTTTTTGCGTGATCGGCCGGCCGATTCGCACCAACACATCGATCATTTCCCTGCCGATGGTGCTGTCTTGCTCATTTAAAGCATCAAGGATGGTTTCTGCTGCCTGAGCTGTGGCAATTTTTCCAAGGCCTCTGACCGCTTGCAGCCGGACTTCTGAATCCGGAGATCTCAGTGCAGTTTTTAGCCCCTGTATCCCACTGTTCCCTGCAATTGATGAAAGCACATCGACAGCAGGGAGTATTGCCTTTTGTTTCCCCTTCAAAAGCAATGCTTCCATTTCTGCTGCTGCAGGTTCTCCAATCCGGACCAGGGCATCCCTTGCGGAACGGACGATGCCTTCGTCCCTGGATTCCAGCGCTTTTGCCAACCCTTTCAAATCCTTGTTTTCTACCAGTTTACTGACGTTCGGCTTGAAAAATCCCATGCTCTTTCTCCTGCTTGTTTCGATTGATGCTGAAAAAGCTGTGTACCAGGACAGTTTAAACTGAGAAAAGGTGCTCTCTACCCCCCCCGTACAAGATGATAGTCAGTGATGGTTTGGGTTCGTTTCAGGAGTAATGACTCAACGATGATCTCTTACGCTAGAGATTACACCGAAAACCTGCGAATAACAAATTCGAACAACGATCCTGGCTCCTTGTGGAGGTATGGTTCTTCTATCCTGAAGGATCCGGGTGCTGAAACCCTCATTACGTATGTACATGGCAAGTTGGAGAGATCGTTTGGATCAGGCGATGATGTGACGGTTTTATTACGGATCTTTTGTTATCAGGAACCAGGGCATAACTCCCCACTCGTTCCATGCGTCGAATCATGATATAAACAAATCATGCGTCCATTGAATGGGGAATAGTTCAGGCGAATTCACTTAATCATCCGGATTTGAATACAGTACGGGTTAATAAAAACGTAGAAGTGCATCCATACTACCCGAACGGACTCATAGGGGTAGGGAAAGGGACTGAAATGAAAAAACCTTGGAGTGTATGGCTGCTGGCCGGCCTTCTTGTCATTTTCAGTATTGGTGGGTTCTATGGGGGGATGAGCATGCTTCTGGACCCTTCGGGAAAAGCTCTGGGGGTTGATATAGTGCTGCACCAGTTGCCAGTCAGGAACTTTCTTCTTCCAGGCCTTTTTCTCCTGGCAGTTATGGGATTATTTCCGCTGTTTCTTGCTTATAGCCTGCTGGCGCGCCCTGAGTGGCAATGGATGGAAGCAGTCCTGGGTTGGGCTCCGTATCACTGGGGGGTGGACCGGAACACTCCTGCTGGTAGCGGTGTTGGCCATCTGGCTGCTGGTTGAAGGGCTGCTCATTGGAATGTATCCGATCACCTATATTACTGCCTTTCAGGGAGCGGCCATCCTTGCTGCAGCGATGCTGCCCGGCGTGCGTCGATTTTACCGCCGGACTGATATATAGTACGGAGCATATTTCCGGGTTATAACAATTCCAACCGATTATCCTGTTTTCAGGGAGCAAAAATATGAGTAAAAAAAATCAACCGCTTGACATTGACCATACAGCCTTGCTGGTTATTGACGTTCAGCAGGCGCTGTTTGAACGATCCACGCCGATATACAAAGCTGAACAGATGGTTTCAAACATCAACAGCCTGATCGCACACTTCAGGAAAAACAGCAGTCCGGTAGTATTCATACAACATGAGAATAATAAGGTAGTGTTGAAGGGGACTCCGGGCTGGCAGATTCATGCCGGTCTGGCTCGTGAGGAATCTGATCCGGTCGTGCAGAAACAGCACGGGAATGCTTTCGAAAAAACGGAACTGCATGAACTGCTGGAGACACATGGTGTAAATACGATTGTCGTCACGGGCCTGGTTTCCAATGGATGCGTGAAAGCTTCCTGCCTGGGAGGGTTGGAGCTGGGTTATCGGGTGATACTGGCTGCCGATGGGCACAGCAGCTGGCATAAAGACACTGCAAAGATAATAAAGACGATAAACCAGGAGATGGAAGAAGCCGGTGTGGAAGTTATTCAGGCGGAAGAAATCGTGTCAGCTTGAAGTACTATTTCATCTCACTGGTGAAAAAACAGCAATCGTAATGAACTGATCCGGGGATCGAATCTACATGGCAGAAACATTGAAAAAGGAACAAATTCTAGCTGTTTCTCAGGAACTGCTGGAACTGCGGCCGGCAGTGCCTGCACAGCTTCGGCTGCAGAGGGATGTGCTGGGCGCTGACCCGAAACATCCCGATTTACTGGCTCTGGCTGAGAAAGTCAGATCCAGTCTCCCTGTTCGTATCCTGGAACAGGAGCAGCGCGGCGATGGGGGATGGGGCGCTTTCCATTCCCGCAGCACAACCGCACATCAAAAGACCGCCTCCACCGAAACTGCTGTCGAGCGAGCCCTGAGCCTTGGCCTCGATCGGGCCTGTCCGATTCTTGCCCGGGCTGAAGCATACCTTAAAGCGCTGCTGAAAGGCGAAATCCGTTTTCCCGATTACCACGAGAAAAACGAGCGCTGGCCGATTGGCATGCGGTTGTTTACTGCATCCACTCTGGCGCTGATTCACCCTGAACACCCACTTCTTGACCCGGATCGGGCACTATGGGTGGAAATCGTAAAGCGTGCGTTCCAATCCGGTGCCTATTGTGAAGAGCATGAACTGGCTGCACACGCGGATCTGACGGTGCAAGCGGTAAAGAACAGCTACCTGATCATCAATAATCGATACACTCTCAATCTGGTTGGCTCCACACGAGGCCTTCTTCCGCCTGCAGTTGAAAGAACGTACATGCACTGGTTGTGGTCGCTCGAGGAGGGCATCGGCTATCTTGGGATGCCGCTGGGAAAAGAGCCGCCGCTGGATAAACCCGGTCCGCTGGACCGCTGGTTCACTTCACTGGAACGCCTGTTGAAGCTGTTTCCTGCGAGTGCTCCCCTTGCTGAACCGTGGATCCTGTGGATCTGGAACCGGAGAAAACCGGGCGGCTGGTGGGATTTCGGCTCGCGGGCGGTTTCCTCCACCTCTCTTCCATTTGCAGACAGCTGGAAACGGAAGGGTGAGAGGGAAAAGGACTGGAGCACACGGGTACTGCTGCTGGCCTGGCGCTGGGGGTCAGCCAACGCCGCGCTTTCAGGACAGGCTCTGTAAGTTGCAGAGATACAAAACAGCATCGGTTAGGTTATATTGCCGGAGTATGCTCGACTTTTTCCCAAATATGAATCATACTGGATATCTTCATAAACCATATGTAAGGGGCTGACCATGACACAAAAACGTTCGCGATACCGTTGGAATGTCGTCATCATCTTTTTCCTTTTTATGCTGCTGCACCAGACTGATAAATTGCTGATCGGGCCGTTGAAGGGTTTGATCAGTGAAGATTTCAATATCACCAACACACAGTTCGGTCTTGTAGTCTCTGGGGCGCTTGTTGTGGGGACAATCCTGTACCCGATCTGGGGCTATCTCTACGATCGTTATGCGCGGTCGAAGCTGCTGGCGCTGGCCTCTTTCATCTGGGGTTCGACCACATGGCTCAGTGCGATTGCACGCACGTTCGGTGGTTTTGTCGCCACTCGCGCCTCAACCGGGATCGACGATTCTTCCTATCCCGGGCTGTACACCCTGATGGCTGATTACTTCGAACCGGAAATGCGCAGCAAGGTCAACGGGCTGCTGCAGCTCAGCCAGCCGATCGGCTACCTGCTGGGCATGGTGCTGGCATTGATGGTTGCACCCGGGATCGGGTGGCGGAACGTTTTTTTCATCACCGGTGGATTGGGGATTGTGTTAGCAGTGTTGATATTCTTTGGAGTGAAGGATATACCACGCGGGAAGTCCGAGCCGGAATTTGCCGGAATGGAAGAGATGCCGAAGTTCCAGTTTTCATGGGCTCAGGCGAAGCAGGTCCTCAAGAAGAAGACCATGTGGTTTGTGTTTCTGCAGGGTTTTGCCGGGGTATTCCCATGGAATGTAATCACGTATTTCTTCTTTGACTACCTGGCGAAAGAGCGCGGCTATGATGAAAATGCGGTGCTTTTTACGATGGTCCCTGTTGTCCTGATACTTGCAGCAGGCTACTTTGTTGGCGGAGCGCTGGGTGATTATGCGTTCAAACGAACTCGCAAGGGACGGGTGATTGTTTCCAGCGCGGGTGTGATCCTGGGAGCGCTGTTCCTGCTTCTGGCTTTGAACACCCCCATGGAAGCACGCGGCCAATTCCTGGTGCTCATGTCGCTCACGGCGATTTTTATGCCTTTCTCTTCGCCGAACGTTATCTCTACTGTGTACGATGTGACAGTACCGGAAGTACGTGCCACAGCTCAATCTGTTGAGTATTTTATCGAGAACAGCGGAGCGGCGTTTGCTCCCATCCTGGCAGGGGTCATTGCCGACGCCTTCAACATGGGGACGGCGATTCTGTGGGTCAGCATTACAGCATGGGTGCTGTGCTTCTTCTTCTACTTTGGTGCGTTCTTCTTTATTGATGGGGATATTGAAGCACTACGGACGGAGATGGCACAGCGTGCAGCCGGGGATAGTACACCTGCGGCTGTGTAACAGCGACAGGAGAATTGTATCGGAAGCATCGTGTGAGATAAGTGTTATCATTCTCTACACCTTGTGAAGGAAGATATCTGGATAATGAACAAGAAAATACTCATTTGGGGCCTTGCCCTGGCAATTTTTCTTCCGGCGTGCAGTACGGGTGCGAGAAATCAGAGTGAAACAAGCACTCTGAGAATTGCCGCGTTGCCGATTATCGACACATTGCCGATGTATGTTGCTTTACAGGAAGGGCTTTTTTCAGAACAGGGTATAAATGTTGAACTCGTTCCCGTTGCATCTGCTCCGGAACGAGTTCAATTAGTCACAGCCGGGCAGGTGGATGGCGTGATCAATGAGACTCTTGTGGTCATGCTATTTAACCAGGAAACTATCCAGTTACAAGTTGTCCGCTATGCCCTCCGCCCCACACCCGGGCATGGACATTTTTTTATCCTGGCTTCAGGCGAGAGTGGCATCACAGACGTTGAAGGTTTAAAAAGAGTTCAAATCGGAGTATCTGAAGGTACGGTGATCGAGTATGTGACGGATCGCCTCCTGCAGGACGCGAATTTCTCCTCAGACGAAATCAGAATAATTGCTGTGCCAAGAATTTCGGACCGTATGTCCCTGCTGGCAACCGGTGAGTTGAAAGCAGGGGTGATGCCTGATCCATTGGCGTCGCTGGCCGTTCAGCAGGGCAGTGTGAACATTATTGATGATTCGAATTATCCGGAGTATGGGTTCAGCGTTATTTCATTCCGCAAGGAAGTAATCGATAACAACCCGGATGCTGTACGGAGCTTTCTTGCAGCAATCGAAGAAGCAACCGTTCTCGTTAACGACGATCCGGAAAAATATAAATCCATTCTGAGTGAGCAAGGCATCCTTCCGTCCAATTTGCAGGATACGTATCAGATCCCGCCGTTCCCGACCGCTGGTGTGCCGTCGGAGAGTGAATGGACCGATGCAATGTTATGGCTTCAGGAAAAGGGGCTGTTGAATATAAACATCTCCTATTCGGACTCTGTTAATCCTTCACTTCTTCCAGACCATGATTGACGTTCGGTCCCTTACCTTCGGATACGAAACCCGAACCCCAATTTTTGAAACCTTTGACTGGAAGGTTGAACGCGGCGACACGTGGGCTGTCATCGGCCCTTCCGGCTCCGGAAAGACCAGTTTGCTGTATTTGCTGGCTGGATTATTGGATCCCTCGGAAGGTGAAGTTCTGATTGAGGACATACCCATTACCCGTCCGCGTCCCCGTACGGGTTTGATCCTGCAGGAATATGGACTTCTGCCCTGGTTAACCGTTGAAAAAAATGCAGCCTTGGGTCTGGATGTCCGGAATTTTTACGGTCCCGATGGAAAGCATGCACCAAGAGAACATTCACAAACAGAGACTATCAGGCCATGGCTGGAAAGGCTTGGCATAGCTTCTCTTGCCCGGAAATATCCAACCCAGATTTCAGGCGGAGAACGTCAGCGCACTGCCATCTGCCGTACACTTGCGCTGCAGCCTGACATCCTGTTGATGGATGAACCTTTTTCCTCTCTGGATGCAATCATCAGGGAAGATCTGCAATCGCTGACGATGGAATTATGCAGGGAGCAGGGCATTACTTTGATCCTTGTAACCCACTCGATTGAGGAAGCTGCAGTGATCGGCAAGAAAATTCTATTGCTGAATCGTCCCCCGAATTCGAGCCCCAAAATCATTTTGAATCCCGGAGGAGGAAACGTACAGTTCCAGTTTACAAGCTCGTATCACGAAATGTATAAAACCATCCGGAAGGAACTTGATGAAAAAACGTCGTGATCTCCTGCTTGCAGCTCTGGGAATTTTCCTCGTGTGGCAGATTATTGCCATGCTGGTTAACCTGCCGATTCTTCCATCTCCTGTAATCGTTATCAGAACATTTTTCGTGGAGTTGGCCGGGGGGCTGGCTTACCATGCCCTGGCCAGTATCTGGCGCGTGGTAGCGGGGATTCTGGCAGCTGTGCTTACAGCTGTCCCTGCGGGCCTGGTACTCGGTGGGTCATCCCGATTGAATCGTTTGTTCTCACCCATTATCTATCTGCTGTATCCCATTCCCAAGGTTGTCTTCGTACCCATCATTCTGTTGTTTCTGGGAATTGGAGATGCAGCAAAGATCATGATCATCTTCCTTATCCTGTTTTTTCAGATTGTCGTATTGGTAAGAGACCAGGTAACCGCACTGCCGCCGCAGTTGTTCCAGAGCCTGCGCAGCCTGGGTGCAGGCAGGCGTGCTTTGCTGCGTTTTGTGTACCTTCCCGCTAGTTTGCCCGCCATTCTGACCGCGTTACGGCAATCGGTTGGGACGGCGGTTGCGGTACTGTATATTGCCGAATTGTTTGCAACCCGGCGCGGGCTTGGTTACTATATTTATCTGAACGGAAGCACGCTTCTGAATTATCCGGCGATGTATGCGGGGGTAATTGCCATGTCATTGCTAGGGCTTGGCCTTTACTTCGGAGTGGACTGGCTTGAGAAAATACTGTGCCCCTGGAAATTTACGGACGAAACAGCAAGCCCGCCCAGAACAACAAGCTGAAAGCAAGCGCTGTCCGGCCCGTGGCTGCGAGAGCGGCGTTTAAAGGCCGCCCTTTTTTTGTATACGTTTCATGCATCGCTTTCAGAGCGAGGGGGAGAGATAACCAGGTGAGCAAGGCTGTCCATGGTACTATGGTGGCCCAAACAGCAAGCGGCAAAACCAGGTATGCGATCGCGATACAAACGGCATATTCGATTTTGGTGGCAGATTCTCCCAGGATAACAGCCAGCGTATTTTTTCCCGCTTCACGGTCATTCTCGAGATCCCGCAGGTTATTCACAACAAGGATCGCAGTGATGATCATCCCCGGCGGTATTGCCATCCATACTGCCGGCGGTGTAACGACGCCCGTCTGGACATAATAGGTTCCTATTACGGAAGCCAGGCCAAAAAAAAGAAAGACCAGTATCTCACCAAGTCCATAATATCCAAGAGGAAATGGGCCGCCTGTATAAGCAACTGCGGACAGGATTGCAGCGATCCCGATGAGCAGGATCGGCAGCCCCCTCAGCCACACAAGATACAAACCAAGGACAGCCGCAAGGATTATTGTGATTATCAGGCCTGTTTTCACCTGCCGTGGGGTAAGGAGCCCTGCCTGGGTTACCCGCATCGGGCCAAGTCGTCCGGCCGTATCTGTCCCGCGCTCAAAATCGAACACATCATTGGCAAGATTGCTGCTGATTTGCAGGAGCAGCGCACAAACCAGGCAGACCAACATGGTATCGATTCGCAGGGACCCGTCGAACCAGGCCATTGCGCTGCCCATCACCACACCCGCCGCCGCAGCAGGTAAAGTTTTGGGGCGGCTGGCAAGAATCCAGACTTTCCAAAAACCGGTTTCCTTAAACATTCTCTACTTCCATCCTTAAAAATCAACTTATAATAACACCACTTCAGGACAGGAGATATTATGAGTGATCTTCCAGGCGAAAAGCGTTCCACCTATGTTCAAAGCATGTTCGCCAGAATAGCCGGGCGTTACGACCTTTTGAATCGGCTGATAACCATGGGGCAGGATGTCCGTTGGAGGAAAGAGGTTATCCGGAAAGTACGGCTGACGTCTTCTTCCAGGCTCCTGGACATAGGAACCGGAACCGGTGATCTCGTTCGGGAGGCGCTTGCACAGAATCCGGGAGCAGGCGTGGTTGGAGCGGATTTTACGCTCGAAATGATGCGTGTTGGTCAGAAGAAAGGCCGGCTGAATTTTGCTGCTGCGGACGCATTGCACCTGCCATTCCAAACATCCACCTTTGATGGGGTTGTCTCAGGTTTCCTGATGCGAAATGTTATTGACATAACGCTTGCGCTGGAGGAGCAGTATCGAGTGCTGGAGAAAGGCGGACGCGTTGTTATCCTCGACACTACGCGCCCGCAGAAAAATATCTTCTCGCCACTTATCTGGATTCAACTGCACATAATTATTCCGACGCTTGGCAGAATCTTCACAAAATTTGGCGAAGCGTATCACTATCTTCCTGAGACAACCGAGGACTTTGTCACGGCGGAGGAGCTTGCGGAACGGATGTCGTCAGCAGGATTTGTTCGGGTTGGTTTCCGAAGGTTGATGTTCGGGACGATAGCGATTCACTGGGGGGAGAAGTAGGCGAACTGTAGTGCGGACCCACCCCTTGTCAAGGCCGGCTGCAGCCGGCCTTGCCTTTCCCCTTGTATAAAGTAGTGTTATGTGGGTGTCCCGTGGATAATCAGGAAGCGGGTAGAATGGGTAATTCATTTTCCCCTTGAC
>JAFGNH010000097.1 GCA_016927115.1 Anaerolineales bacterium
CACATCGAACGTGACGGGCTATCGGGCCGTACCGCGCCGGGCGGGTTTACCGGAGGTGGTACGGGATGGTGATGGGGCACATGTAGCGAATATCATTTTGTATCTCTGCGTTTCCGCGACTTTTCGTTGGGCTTTTAACGCAAAGGAACGAAGTCTTAAATGCGGGTGGTTTTGCAGTTTCGGCAGGATTTTTGAGGGGACAACAGCACCATGGACCGGGAACCCTTTTTCCGGACAATCATCTATAATGCCGCAGAACCAAAACCGGATTTTTCAGGAAAAGGGGTGACTATGAAATTATCACGGCCAAAGAATGCAACATGGTGGGCTGCACTGATCTTCGGGCTTGCCGGGATCCTGCTGCACGAGGGGGTTGTTTCAATAGCAATTATTTCTGGGCTGTCTTTCTGGTTCGTAACCATCGCTTTTCTGCTGCTCAGTATAGCAACAAGTGTCAGGGGTCTGTAGCAACCCATTGCTGCTGGGAATAAGCCTAATGCCCGCGTTTTTCCAGTTCCAGACCGGGGATACGTAACCGGCGTTCGATGTAGTTAACCAGTACCGTCAGTATTCCCACAATAACAATATAGACGATTGCGACCGAGAGGTAGGCCTCGATCGGATTAAAATACTTGCTTGCCAGCCACTTGGACCGGGTTAGCAGGTCCGGTACAGCGATCAGGTAGACAACCGAGGTATATTTCACCATGGAAACCGCCTCGTTGGTCCATGCAGGAATGGCAAGCCGCAGCGCCTGGGGAACGATGATATGCCAGATCGCCTGCAGCCGGGTCATGCCTATGGCACGGGCTCCCAGCATCTGACCGCGGCCGACAGCCTGGATCGAGCCGCGGAAATACTCAGCCTGGTATGCACCGCTGTTGAGGCCCAATGCCAGGTAGGCAGACATGATCGCAGACAGCGTCAGGCCCATATCAGGTAAGCCGTAATAAACCACAAACAGGAACACAAGCAGCGGTACTCCACGCATCAGTTCGATATAGGCGACTGCCAGCCAGCGGATCACACCACGGCCGTACACACGCAGCAGCGCAATCGGAAGCCCGATGATAAAGCCGGAGATCAGCGCCACTCCGGCAATCTGGAAGGTCACCAGCGCGCCTTCGTAGTAGGCGGGAAGAGCAATCTTCATAAATTCAAGGAAGTCAGCCATGCTAAAGCATTCCCTTCAACGTGTCTCTATTCAACACTATGGATGTCGTTGATCCGGCCCAAAAACCTTGCTGTCCGTTCGTATTTTGGATTGTGGATGACTTCTGCCGGCGGGCCCTGTTCCACAATGACACCGCTTTCCATGAAGATAATCCTATCCGCCACATCACGTGCAAACCCCATCTCATGGGTCACAACGATCATAGTCATACCTTCCTCTGCCAGCAGCTTCATCACTTCAAGGACCTCACCAATCAGCTCAGGGTCCAGGGCAGATGTCGGCTCATCAAATAACATCACTCTTGGGCGCATGGCGAGTGAGCGCGCGATCGCAACCCGCTGTTTCTGGCCGCCGGAAAGCTGCCCGGGATAATGGTCATGCTTGTCTTCCAGGCCGACATGGGCAAGTTCCTGTATGGCCCGTTCCTGTGCTTCCTCCCTGGAGAGCCCCAGCACTTTTGTCAATCCGATCTTGATATTCTCGATCGCAGTGAGATGGTTGAACAGGTTAAAATCCTGGAATAGCATGCCGATGTGCTGGCGGACTTTGTTCAGATCCACGTTTGGCGCTGTGATTTCTTTTCCGTCCAGCCAGACATTGCCTTTATCTGGCCAGGTAAGCAGGTTAATGCAGCGCAGCAGGGTGCTCTTGCCAGTCCCGCTGGGGCCGATGATGACCACCACTTCACCTTCCTCACAGTCAACCGTGACACCCTTGAGGATTTCATTTGCACCGTACGTTTTATGTATGTTTTCCAGACGCAGAATCGGTTCTGTCACAGGGCCTCCTCACTGACTTTCCAGAATCAAGCCAGGGATTTCAAGATTCTTTTCCAGACGGTCCAGACCGCGGTTGACGAGAAAGGTCATGATGAAGTACAGGAACGCAGCGCTGCCGAAAGCCAGGAACGGTTCATAGGTGCGGGCGCTGAAATACTGAGCCTGGCGCAGGATTTCCGGTACACCGAGGACATACACCAGCGACGAATCCTTCAGAACGATGGCTGCTTCGTTGGACCAGGGCGCGAGAGCGTTGCGGATCGCCTGCGGCAGGATAATATGATAGATCGCCTGAATACGGCTCATCCCCATCGAACGGGCTGCCAGCATCTGCCCGGAAGGCACGGATTGGATGGCTCCCCGGAAGATTTCGGACTGGTACGCGCTGCTGCCTATGGCCAGAGCCAGTGAGCCTGCCCAGAACGCCGGCAAGTCGACCAAACCGGTAATCACAAAAAAAAGGATCAGCACAGTCAGCAGCAGCGGCGTAGCACGGATCACCATACTGTACATGGCCGCCAGGAAGGATGGCACCTTCCCGCCATACACCCGGACGACTGCCAGCAGTACGCCACCCAGAAAGCCGAGCCCGAGGGAAATCAGGGTTACCTGGATCGTAATCACTGCACCTTTAAGTAATGCCGGCGCAAGGATGGAAAGACTGTTCACCATATCGTGTCCTCTTTCCTGCGTATGTGCATGCGAAGCTATCCCAATTCAAGGACTGTTTTGTCCCACAATGCAAGCGTCTGCCCGAGCCCTCTGTCGCGTGCATTTTCATAGATCGCGGAGGCGACATTGATATCAAGACTGCCCATGCCATGAGACAGGAATACAACTCGATCGCTGTCAGCTGTACGGCCGGCGGCCTTGCCGAGTAAAACATCAGAAAGATGGGCCATGTTCTCTTCCAGCAGCTTCCCCTCGACCATCAGTCGGTGTGGAACCGATTCGTAGCGCTTTACCATTTCGATTTCATCCACGACTACATGGTCGGCCTGTAGATGAACCTCCGGCTCCGCTTCATTGGCACCGACCTGGGCGAAAAAGGTTCCTTTGCGTACCCACTCGGCCTTAATAAACGGGCTGGTTGTTGTTGTCTGTGTGGATATGATATCGGCTTCGGAGAGAGCGGATTCGAGTGAATCTGCGATCACGATGTTCCACCGGTCTGAGAAGTCTTTCTGCAGTCTGCGTGATTTTTCCGGGTTCAGGTCAAAGATCCTGAACTCCTTCACATTGGGGACGGAAAGCCCGATCGCTTCGAGCGCTGTACGGCCGATAACGCCGGCACCGACAAGCCCCACAACCTCGGAATCCTCTCTGGCAAGGTATTTTGCCGCCACACCTGCAGCTGCGCCGGTGCGCATAGCAGTGATCAACGAGCCATCCATAATAGCAAGCGGGATAGCGCGTTCGACATCGTGCAGCAGGATTACATCAATGCCGTAAGGAAGGTCGCCGCGTTCAGCGTTATCTTTCGATTCAGCCGCCCACTTGATACCAGCCTGATTGACATCACCCTTCATCATTACTGGCATGGCCACCATCAGATAGCGGCGGTTGTAAGCGTCCGGCAGCATGATCATTGGCTTTACAGGCTGAATGAGTTCATCTGAACCAAACATGCGGAAGGTTTTCTCGGTGCGTTCGAGAACCATGCCCATGTCGAGTCCGCCAGCTTCAATCACATCTTCCTGTTGTAAAAAGAGGAATTCTGGTCGGGTTTGTTTAACCATGATCGTTCAATCTCCTAAAGGAAAAGGTTCAGCTGCAGTGGCTGCACTGTTCCGGAGAAAAGGACACAGGGGTTGTTGAATGTGAGGTTGAACTTCTGTCCGCTGCATGGCCGTCCAGCCACCTCGAGGGATTTACGAAAAAAGGCAATCACCGGTGTTCCCCCAAAAACGGGGGAACACCGGGAACGTTAAAGATCCTTACTCTCCTGCAACCAGCCATTCCAGAATAAGCTGGTCAATGTAGCCTTCTGCCATCAGTTCTTCGATAGTGGCGTCCAGCGCCGCTTTCAGCTCGGTCTCTCCCTTGGGCAGCGCGATCGCGGTCTCAACCGTTTCGATAATCGGACCGGAGTAAATCACTTCCAGGCCCATGTTATCGGCGAGTGCTTCGGCAGGGCCCTGGTCCAGGAGAACCAGGTCAATGCGTCCGGCCTGCAGGTCGAGGGCGGCGTTGTCTGCGCGCTCGTAGCGGAACACGTTTGCATCTTCTATCAGGCCTGCGTCCACAAGGTTGGTGGTGACCCATTCTTCGAGGGTGGTGCCGGTCTGAATGCCGATTTTATAGGCTGCAGCATCAAGAGGATCGGCAAGCGTGATGCCTGAGTCAGCGGCGGCCATAAACGACTGTTCACCGATGTAGTATGCAACGGTGAAATCGACCATCTCCTTGCGGTCCGGTGTGGGTGCCATGGAAGCAATCACAGCATCCAGTTTGCCTTCCTGTACCGCGGTGACGAGGGCATCGAAGCCCATGTCGACTATTTCAATCTCGACACCCATTCGAACGCCGATTTCGCGGATCAGGTCCATGTCAAAGCCGACGTAACTGCCGTCCTCGGCGATGGATTCATAGGGCGGATAATCGGCGGACGTACCGACAACCATTTTGCCCTCTTCCATAATGCTATCGTACAGGCTGGCTGGTTCCTCGGCAGCCTGGCTGCACGAACTTACCAGGGCTGCAAGGACTACCAGGATTACAAAATACTTGGAAAAACGTTTCATCTTCTTTTCTCCTTTGGTTATGATTTCTTGACATTTATTCCGTATTGGAAGGAATTCTATCATTATTGAATGAAATTGCGCCTCCTTTCAACCAGACTTGAATTTTTCGATACAGCACGAAAAGGAGAAACGGCTGTTATCCTAGAGCCTGCAAGCTGTTTTCCAGAATTTCCAGCGCCTGCTCAACCTGTGCCCGGGTTACATTCAGCGGCGGCATCAGGCGCACCACCTGGCCATCGTGCCCTGCCATGTAGCCCAGAAGCCCTCGATCCAGGCACCCTTCAAGTACCTTTGCAGCTGCCTGGCCATCCGGTGTCTTGTCAGATCCGGGGACTATCAATTCCATTGCGACCATCAAACCCAGGCCGCGCACATCACCAATCAGATCGTATTTCACCTGCAGCGAGCGGAATCCATCCAGCAGCAATGTTCCCATGGCACGTGCATTCGCAAGCAGATTATCCTCGCGGATGACTTCGAGCACAGCCAGCGCCGCAGCGCAGCTGATGGGGCTGCCGCCAAAGGTGGTCCCGTGCGAACCCGCAAGCCAGCGACTCATCAGATCACTGCGGGCGGCTGTTGCACTGAGGGGGAAACCGTTGGCAATCCCCTTGGCAACCGCCAGTATATCCGGCTGCACATCAAATACCTGGGCAGCGAACATCTCGCCTGTGCGCCCGAACCCGCTCTGGACTTCATCCAGAATCAGCAGGATTCCGTGCTCATCGCATATTTCACGAAGCCGGGGCAGGAAGCCGGCAGGCGGCACAATGTAGCCGCCCTCACCCTGCACTGGCTCGACCAGAATCGCAGCCACCTGGGAGGGGTCAGCATAGTGATCAAAAATATCTTTAAGACTTTTCAGGCTCCATCCAGTGACGATCTCATCCGAATCGCCAAGCGGGCAGCGATAAGGATAGGGGTACTCGGCAAAGTACACACCGGGCACAAACGGTTCATAATGTTTACGATACTTCGATTTCACTGAAGTTACCGAGGCGGCACCGTAACTGCGGCCGTGGAAACTGCCTTTGAAAGCAATAATCACCGGCCGTTCGGTTACATATCGAGCCATTTTCAGGCTGCCTTCCACCGCTTCCGCCCCGCTGTTTCCGAAAAAGAACATATCCAGGCCGCCAGGCATGACTGCCGGCAGCGTTTCTGCAAGCTTTAATACCGGTTCACTGAACACAATACCAACGGGATTATGAACGAGCTTTTCCATCTGTTCACGGGCAGCTGCGACAACTTTCGGATGGTTGTGTCCAACATTCGTGACCGCTATTCCAGAGATAAAATCCATAATTTTGCGGCCGTCTTCTGTATACAGGTAAATACCTTCAGCGCGGGTAATCGGGAGACGCGGCCAGTCTTCAGCCAGGCATGGTGCAAAATGTTGATGAATGGTCTGTTCTTGTTGTGTGCTGTCTTGATTTGTCATTTTGAACCTTTCTCAATGGAACCAAAATAGATCGAACGGTTGCTTTACTCGATTGAGATACCATGTCCGAATGCGCCATGGGTTCTGCAGGTTTGCGATGCAGCCTCAGCCGCCTTGTTCAGAGCTGTTCCCAGATCATCCCCGGAATAGTAGCCAACCAGAAAACGGGTCAGAAAAGCATCACCCGCCCCCAATGTGTCTACCACTTCCGTTTCTATAATGGGCTGGAATAATACCCTGTCCCCATTATATGCGAAGGCGCCGTGATCGCCCTGTGTCAGCAGCACAATCTCTGGACCCTGTTTATATACCCACTCTAAAAGGTTTTTCACTTCCTCTTCCGGTTGGTCAGGAAAGGACACAGCAGCTATTGTCACATAGGGGAGAACTTTTGTTAAGGTACTGTTCGTCCAATCACTTGAAAAATCAAAAGAGAGCCTTTTTGCTGAAACTGCCAGCTGCGGCAGCTGTTTTTCCAGCCCGCTGTAGATGCTCGTATGCACCAGATCATGGACTGTGATAAAGTCCAGATCCTGTTCCGTCAGACAGATCTCCAGACGTACACCTGGATCCCATCGCCCAAAGACACGGTCACCGTTTACCAGATTCACTTCACAGAAGGCAGTTATGCCATCGACAACCCTGCAGTGGGACGTGTCGACTCCTTCCGACTGCAGCGCATCCAGGATGAGCCGGCCGGCGCGGTCCTTGCCGAGCCAGCCAAGGTAGCTGGACTGGTGCCCGTACCGGCTGGCCAGAGCCGCCACGTTGACAGCGTTGCCTCCCGGGAACATTTTTCCCAGGTGCAGATAATGATCTGCTGTATTGTCCCCGACACCAATCAGGCGCATGCTCAATACTCCATTTTTCCCATATAACGCCTGGTGGTAAGTGGATGGTTTCGGACGTTGGACAGGTTTTCCGCGAGCCGGACCAGGGCGGCATCTGCCGCAAACGGTGAAAGCATCGGGCGGATCTCCGGACGAATTCCCCGCAGCGGATAATCAGCCGAGTCGAACACCGTCAAACGGGGTGTTACACGCCGGCAGAAGTCTGCCACCCGCTGTGCTTCAGGGCGGTTCGGGCTTTCGTCAAGGAATACAATCACTGGTGTATCCTTATCAATCGTTTCAAAGGGGCCGTGGAAAAACTCGGATGCGTTGAGTGAGATAGCGTGCAGCCACTGCATTTCCATCAGGATACAGGCAGCAAACACGTAGGCGACATGGCTGGCCGCCCCGGCACCCACGAGATAAAGCACACGATCCTTGGTGAGAGTCCCGGCAATCCGGGCTGTGTTTTCATTTTCCGCTTCCATTACATCGGCAAGCGCTTCAGGGAGCGCTGGAAGCGAGTCGCGCAGCGGTTCGTGCAGGTCCCAGCCAGGCTGTTCCCGCACAAGGCTGCTGAAAAATGCCAGCACGACCATCAGTGCTGCGTAATATCCCTGATCCGTCCGGCCGTAGGCAAGCGTAAAATCGGTTTGCTGCGCCAACGATGAATCAGCAAGTTGTGTAAGAGCTACGGTGGTGCAGCTTTTTTCCCGCAGAAAGCGCGCAGCCTCCAGGGTGTCTCCGGTTGTGCCGGAATGTGAGGCAATCAGCACCAGCGTGTGCTGGTCCAGATCCGGTGGTGGATAGTGCACCAGTTCAGCAGAATAGGATGTACGGATCTGCAAGTCGAGGTTTTTGCCCTGTGCCCAGTACTGTACAAAAGCCAGCAGACGGTTGGGGGCACCGCAGCCGACAAAGTGCAGCCGCTGGTATCCCTGAGTGCTGAGTTGTTCTCCAAGCTCAAGTGCCTTGCTGAGAGTATCCCGGGCGCCCTTCAGCGAAGAGAGGAACTGCTTACGATCAAATAACTGCATATTTATTCCACCTTTTTTCGAACAGGCTCTTTCAGATAAACTCCCGTGTGGAGAGATTTGATCGAAAGACAACCTTCTCGGGATGGTTGACGGATTTGAGATACTCGATCGGGTGCCCGTTCTGGTCGTAGATGACTGATCGCATCAACAGGATCGGATCACCCGGAGATAACTTCAGAAGCCCGGCTTCTTCAGAGGTTGCATATGCGATACGCCATTCATCCTGGCCGGTGCTGGCGGTCAGCGCAAACTGCTGCTCAAGCAGCTCGTAGAGAGAAGCACCTTCCCGCAGTGCCTGTGTATCCAGATCCGGTACCAGGGCTGCCGGAAGGAAGCTGGTTTCGATGCAGAAAGGCTGGTCGTTGGCCAGGCGCAGGCGACGAATAACCCACACATGGGCTCCGACCCGAATCTGCAGGCGGGAGGCAACTTTGCGCGGTACACGGATCTGATCCAGTTCGAGAATTTGTGAACCGGGAGTTTTTCCTTCTTCCCGCAGGAAGCGGCTGAGGCTGAAGACATACATCGGGCCAGCCGGACGGACTACCTGCGGTGAACACACGTAGGTACCACTGGTGGAGCGCCGTTCCAGCAAGCCGCTGCCAATCAGATTCTCGACAGCTCTGCGGACCGACATGCGACTGACACCCAGCTGGTCGGCAAGGGCCCGTTCGGAAGGGATACGGTCCCCTGGTTCATATTCGGTTTCCTCGATCATCTCTTGCAGGGTCTCTTCGATCTGGCGGTAGAGTGGATCTTCGGCTGAGTGATACAAATCCGTTTTCACACAGGACCCCTTGCTAACGGTTCTTGATAATACTCTTGGTCTTTGGTATATACCAATTTATCATATAGTATTTTTACAAGGCCGTCAAGCACACACGCAGCTTGTTTCCAGGGACAGCCGGGAATCAAAAAAGGGCTGCCCTGGAAGACAGCCCTCCTGAAAAGAAGATGGGGGAGTGGGCGGGTTACTTTGTCTTTACTTTGATCTGCTTGGGCTTGACTGCTTCCGCTTTGGGAAGGACCAGCTCAAGAATGCCGTTCTTGAAAGTCGCTTCAGCATTATCCATGTCAATGGGTACGTTCAGCTGCAGAGTCCGGCAGAATTTCCCGTGATAACGCTCCACAAACTGCCAGTCAACATTCTCAATCAATGCAGGGATTTCACCTGAAATCGAAAGTGTTTCACCTTCAATAGTGATGCTCACATCCTCCGCGGACATCCCCGGCACGGATGCAGTCAGAACGATTTCATTCTCAGTGGAATACACATCGATCGGAAGACGATAGACCTGGTTGTAGTCTGAATCCGTGTTGCTTGTATAGGATTCATCAAAAAGCTGGTTTACTGCCTGGCGCATGCGTAACATATCTCTTGATGGGGAACGATTTACTAAATACATGGTGAACCTCCTTAATCCATTCATTGCTTTTTTTCATACTGCAATACAGATTTTAATGAGAGACTATTAAAGAAAACTTGGAAATATGTAGGAGAAATGTTAGAACCGGGATCGCTGATTACGCTGATTTATCCATGAGATCCTTACCTGAGAAGCTTTGTTTTCCTGAGCCGGGATGCATAACCATTCGGAATTAGCAGAAATTCCCCCGGCGAAGGACCTTGTGCTCCTTCAGCAGAGAAACGTACTTCCATTCAGAGTCGTCACTCGTTCTGCCGCAGGATGACAGGGAATGGGGGCCTCCCTCCAGCCAGGCAATGGACACTAAGATCCTTCGCTCGCTCGAATCCCCAAAAAGGAACTACCCTTTTATAGGAGGAAACAAAAGGAGCTGCTTCAAGAAGCAGCCCCGTCTTCTTCTCAAATTATCCCGCCTGTCAGCCCTGGAACACCCACACCAGCCAGGCTGCGATCATAAACAGGGAAAGCCCCAACTTCACACCGAAAGAAGCGCCATAACCGATGCTCACGCCCAGCACCCCCCGCAGCGCCTTCTCCGCATCCTGCAGCCTTACATATTCGGAGATAAATACGCCCGCAAGGAAACCCACCACCGCTCCGATCGGGGTGAAAATCAGGCCGATCAGGCCGAGTACAATCCCAATAAGGATCGAACGCATGGAAGCTCCACCGACTTTTGCGCCAACCCCACTCGCCCAGAAATCGGATGCTATGGCGATAACAGCCATCAGGGTAATGCCTGCAAAGATCCAACCGCCCCATGTGCCCCAACCGACTATCAGGCCGTACCCCAGTGCAGCCAGCCAGATTAGCACGATATCAGGCAGCACCGGGATCACAACACCAAGCACACCAATCAGCATCAGCAAACCGGCGACAACGGTAACCAGGGAAGCAAGCCATGCGGATTCCATAACTACTTCTCCGGAGCTGAAATGTGATCCAGCCCGCCCATCCAGGGTTTCAGTACTTCGGGGACAACCACGGAGCCATCTTCCTGCTGATAGGTTTCAAGCACTGCTATCAGCGTGCGCGGCAGCCCAAGCCCCGACCCATTCAGCGTGTGCAGGAACTCCGTTTTTGCCTTGGGTTCCGGTTTGTACCGGACATTGGCCCTACGAGCCTGAAATGCACCGCAGTTCGAGATCGAAGAGACTTCCAGCCATTCCTCACAGCCCGGCGCCCAGACTTCAATATCATATGATTTTTGTGCCGAGAAACCCAGATCCCCGGTGCACAGTTCAAGCACCCGGTAGGTCAATCCCAGCTGTGCGCAGGTGGCTTCGGCATCCGCAAGCATACGTCCAAGCTCGGTTTCTGATTCCGATGGTTCACAATATGTGTACATCTCTACCTTGTCAAACTGGTGGCCGCGTTTGATACCGCGCACATCCCGGCCGGCGGACATTTTTTCGCGCCGGAAACAGGCAGTATAAGCACAATAGTGCAGTGGTAGTGTTTCCTTCTCAAGAATCTCATCCCTGTGCATACCGGTCAGCGGGACTTCGGCTGTAGGTACCATGTACAGGTCTTCTTCAGCATCCCGGTAAAGATTATCGGCGAACTTGGGCAGATGGCCGGTGGCAAAGAGCGTTTCACCACGAACCAGGAAGGGGGGATATTTCTCAAGATAACCCTGACCTATATGCAGATCCAGCATCCAGCTGATCAGAGCGCGCTGCAGCCGTGCGCCGGCTCCGCTGAGAATATAAAAACGGGAACCGGAAATCTTTGCACCACGTTCAAAATCAAGGATTCCCAGCTGAGTCCCGAGATCCCAGTGCGGCTGAGGCTCAAACGAATAAGCCGGTTTTTCTCCCACCGTTCTGACAACCTGATTTGCACTCTCGTCCGGACCATCCGGCGCTGATGGGTCGGGGATATTGGGGATTTCACTGAGCATCCGGTGTAGAATCTCCTCGATCTCACTTACCCGCTGATCGAGTTCATCGACATGTGTGCCCAGCCCGCGCATGGCAGTGATTTTTGCCTCGCGCTCCCCGGGATCCTTCATGCGCCCGATTTCTTTGGACACGATATTACGTTCTGCCTTGAGGTTCTCCACCTCGACCAGTACGCTGCGTCGCTCGGTGTCAAGCGCTGCGATCTCGTCGATCGGAGCATCCATCCCGCGGCGTGCCAGCCCCGCTTTGACCCCTTCCGGGTCTTCCCGGATTTGTTGAATGTCATGCATAATTTTCCTCCTGCTGGTATTGTCCGTTTTTCTGTAAAAAGAAAAGCGCCCTCCCAAGCAGGACGAGAGGGCGATCGTGGTACCACCTGCATTCACTTCCAGAAATATCTGAAAGTCTTATCAGCTGTAACGGGCATCCCCGGCATCCCTTCTGGACAAAACAGACTTGCTTTCTCGGGTGCAGCTGTCCCCTTTGGGGACTGGTGAAGTGGATTCAACCGGCCCATCACCAGCTCACACCATCCGCCGGCTCTCTGAAGATGGGTCCAGGGCTTACTGCTCTCCACCGCTTTTTTTTTATATTATTGTGAGTTTGATTATACAGGGCAGCGTGGGTGAGTCAAGCGGGAGATATGCCGGGTCGCTCTACCAGGGAATCGAATAGACATCAGCCCACTGAACAAATCCTCGCATATAGGCCAGGGCATGGAACTTATTTGCCTCCGGTTCGAGCGTCACGTTTGTTCCCATTGAGTGTTTTCATTACCGGCTGGTTATGAATTCAGGCGAAAAAGGAAAGCGGGCTGCAGATAAACGGATATTCCGGGTTGAATATTAAACCTGCACCTTTTGCTAATTCTGTTCTATAATCGGAAAAGTATACCCCTGATCAGGAATGCTCTTTTCACTCCTGCAAAGATCTGGAGCTTTCCCCCCCCAAGACTGTTCCGCCTGGTCACTTGAGTTCAGCCTGAATAATACAGGAGAATGATCTGATGGATTTATTTGAAAAATGCAGACAGTTCAACCTTGCCCGTGAAGCAAAACTGGCTGGTTTTTATCCATATTTTCTGCCGATCGAGGACAGCGAAGGCACAGAAGCAGTGTTTGACGGGCATCGTGTCCTCATGCTTGGATCCAACAACTACCTCGGCCTGACGTCTGATTCCCGTGTACGGCAGGCTGCAATCGAGGCTGTCCAGCGTTATGGAACCAGCTGCACAGGCTCACGCCTGCAGAACGGTACCCTGAACCTTCATCTTGAACTGGAGGAGCGGTTGGCTGCGTTCATGGGAACGGAAGCAGCCCTGGTCTTCAGCACTGGCTACCAGGTGAATGTTGGTACTATCTCCTGTCTGATCGGCCGTGGTGACGTGGTGGTAACAGACAAGGATGACCATGCCAGTATCATTGATGGCTGCATGATGTCTATGGGTGAGATGCGCCGCTTCAGGCATAATGATCTTAAACACCTTGAGCTGGTGTTAAGCAAGATTGATCCGAAAGCCGGTAAAATGGTGGTGATCGACGGGGTTTACAGCGTCGGCGGCGATATTGCACCACTCCCCGAGATCGCAGCACTGTGCCGTCAGTATGATGCCCGACTGATGGTTGATGACGCCCACAGCCTAGGTGTGCTGGCCGGGGGACGCGGTACGGCGGCTCACTTCGGCATCACAGACCAGGTCGACCTGATCATGGGAACATTCAGCAAATCCTTTGCTTCAGTAGGCGGTTTTATTGCAGGTGATGCTGATATCGTTCACTATATACAGCACCATGCCCGTTCCTTCATTTTCAGTGCCGCCATGCCGGCACCTACAGTTGCCTCTGTGCTGGCTGCGCTCACCATTGTTGAAGAAGAGCCAGAGCATGTGGACCTTCTGTGGAAGAACAGCGAACGTATGCGCGCAGGGCTGGAAGCAGCCGGGTTCAACACCGGCCCGAGCCAGACTCCAATTATCCCGGTGATTATTGGCGAAATGGAAGCGACCATGAAAATCTGGAAGCTGCTTTTCGACGCCGGTGTCTACACCAATGCCTTTATCCCCCCCGGCGTCCCGGCCGGAAGCAGCCTGCTGCGGACAAGCTATATGGCCACCCATACAACAGAGCAGATCGATCGCGCCCTGGAAATATTCATCACTGTAGGACGACAGGTCGGCCTGATCGATTAACCCAGCAGCCTCGTTTTTACAGCCTCAACATAAATACAGTGTGTACTACCTGTTTTCAACACGCTGTGTCGTTTCCTTGCGCCAGGCGGGGTTGTCTGCGAAAATGCAACTATGCTCACAGATCTTTTGAAACTCGACTGGAAAGTAGTGTTGACGATCGTCTACAGTACCACTGTGCTCCTTCTCGACGGATACCACAATTTTTTCCCCCTGAAAGTATATGATCGGCTTTTGCTTTATCTGATCATTCCCTTATTTTTTATTGTGGCCCTTTTCCGCCAATCGCCCGCCGCGTACGGTTTCAGACTGGGTGATTGGCGTGCCGGCCTTCTCTACACGCTGGTGGGATGTGTAGCAGTAACGGTCTTGCTTTACTTCCTCGGAAAAACCGGGGCGTTCCAGACATACTATGCCGGATGGGGCGGCGGCAAGCTCCCCCTCGGGCTCCATGTTGCACTGGATCTTTTAGGCTGGGAATTCCTCTTTCGCGGGTTACTGCTGTTTGCTCTGCTGCCGGTATGCGGTCCGTATGCGATCCTGATACAGGCTATCCCCTTCTCCATCGCCCATATGGGTAAACCTGAAGTGGAGGCTCTCAGCTGCATTATCGGCGGAACCTTTTTTGGCCTTGTCGCCTATCGGACCAACTCGTTCCTCTACCCCTTTGTTATCCACTGGTATCTGATGATGATCACCGTCTTCTTTACGCGCTGACGTTGGTGATTCAGTGATTCCTGTCAGGTTTGGGTCAGACTCTCCCTCTCTCAGGGTGTATGATTAAACACAGTTCCTTCATAAAAACTACAAAAAGCGCTGGTATACTCATAAACATCGATTATTCTAAATATCAGGGATTGGGCTATGGAAGAAAAGAAAACTAATAAGAAACTGTGGATCGGCATTGCAGCCATCCTGATTATTATTGTGGTTCTGCTGATTATCTTGAATCCGTTCCGGCAATCTGCTGCTGAACCGACTCAGGCGGCTGACAACAACCCGCCCGCGGCAGTTGTACAGGCAGATACCCCTGCCCCGACAGCAGAATCTGCTCCGCCCCCCACCGAAGAACCAACTGCAGAAACCGCAGAAACGGCCGCTGAAGCTACACCCGAATCTGTCGAGGAAGCCAATCCTGGAGAAGTGTTAACTGCAGCAAATCTGGATCAGATACAAGAAGCGTATGTTCTCAACGGGCATGGCGGCGATGTGACAGAAATTACCTTCTCTCCGGACGGCACACTGCTTGCCTCAGCCTCTGTCGATAACACTGTGAAAGTATGGAATACTGCGGATGGCAGTCTGCGATATACGCTCGAAGGCCACGCTGACACCGTGCTCAGCCTCGCATTTTCACCGGAAGGTGATCTTCTGCTTTCCGGCTCGCGCGATGGCACTGTAAAAAAGTGGCAGTTAAGTGATGGCACACTGATTGACTCCATCAGCCGTATGCATCCGGTGCGGGCATTGGAGCTTGCATTCTCTCCGGATGGCAACCTGTTTGCCGTCGCCAATGATATCGGCTTTGTTGAACTACGGCGCACTGACACCGGCATCCTCTTTAAAACTATCGTCCAGACCGACAGCTTCGGCTACAAGGAAGACTTTGTCTCCTCGTGGGGGCTTTCTTTCACACCAGACGGCGAATCCATCCTTGTTGGAGCAGGGCGGAACTGCTGCGGTAGTTCGCTGCGGGTTTATGATGTCGACACGTATGTGGAAAGTGAAATCCTCATCGGCATGAATGTCCGTATCCGCGACCTGGTATTTGCGCCTGATGGCGAATCGATCGGGGTGGTATTCCTGCCGCTCTCCGTATTCTGGACAGTGGATGCACAAGACGGCAACATGATCGAGGCATTTGAAGGCCACAGCTACATGGTCAACAGTATCGCGTTTTCTCCAGACGGATCCCTGATTGTGTCTGGGGGCGAAGACTGGCATATCTATATCTGGGACACTTCCACCGGTGAAATCCTTGGTGATCTTAAAAGCCATGAAGCAGCCATCAACAGCGTGGCATTCTCCCCTGACGGGACAACGATTGCCATTGCCTCAGATGACGCAACTGTGCGTCTCTGGAAAGTCTACGGGGACTGAGACCGGGGCGACCAGGCACTGATACCACAATATCAAACCGCTTTATTTTTCAGCCGCTGCAGATACTCTGGCAGCGGCTGGATCTGTTAATTCCCACATAATTTCTACACAACATTATCATAACGCCTTTATAAACTCCGGGTATTCTGGCATGAATAATAAACCGTGAAAGAAATGGAGC
>JAFGNH010000098.1 GCA_016927115.1 Anaerolineales bacterium
AAATTAACACACCATAGACTCCAGTTTGGATTATAATTAAACGCTTTTTGATATAGTAAACAGGAGATAAGCAGCATAATTCTCAGGAACTGTCCTGTCTATATACGGGTTTCGATGCTGCAGAGGGAAGAAGATGCCTTTTTCAAATGTAAAACGCGTGCTGATCGGCGAGCCTTTTCCGACCAGCCAAGAAATGCATGAGCGCCTCGATAAAGTACGGGCGCTGGCGGTTTTTGCTTCCGACCCGATCAGCAGCAATGCCTACGCCACCGAAGCGATCATGTCTGTGCTGATCATTCTTGGAAGCGGCGCACTGCATGTCACCCTGCCGATCGGCCTGGCTGTTGCGGCTCTTGTGCTGCTGGTGATTTCCAGCTACATCCAGACCATTCTGCACTACCCCGACGGCGGCGGTGCGTATACCGTGGCCAAAGATAACCTCGGCAGATTCCCCTCCCTGCTGGCGGCAGCAGCACTGCTGACAGATTACATCCTGACAGTATCTGTATCCGTCTCGGCGGGTGTACGGGCTGTTACCTCGGCTGTGCCGGAAGTTTTTGAATACCGCGTGTTGATAGCGCTGGGCGCCATTGTATTGATCACCTGGGTCAACCTGCGCGGTGTGCGCGAGAGCGGCACCATCTTCGCCGTACCCACCTATGCCTTTGTTTTCGGTGTGCTGCTGGTCATCATTATCGGCCTGGTGCGCACCACCGGCTTGTTCGGCGCTGCGCCTATACCGCCATCGACCGAGGAGGTGGCAGCCAGCGCTACATTCACCGGGTTCGCTTACATCTGGCTTCTGCTTCGTGCCTTTGCCGGCGGCTGTACAGCCCTTACGGGGATTGAAGCCATCAGCAACGGTGTGCAGGCGTTCAAACCGCCCGAATCAAAAAATGCAGCGCTCACAATGGTAGCCATGGGCATGATGGCGATGTCCCTGTTTGTAGGCATCTCCTATCTTTCCACCCACCTCGGCCTGATTCCCCGTGAAACCGAAAGCATCCTGTCGCAGCTGGCTCGGCGGATAACGGGCACCGGTTTCCTGTACTACTGGGTGCAGATCTTCACGGCCCTGATCCTGTTCCTGGCTGCCAACACAGGCTACCAGGATTTTCCACGCCTGAGTTCTTTCCTGGCCAAGGACAATTTCCTGCCGCGCTGGCTGCAGAACCGCGGGGACCGTTTGGTGTACAGCGCTGGCATCATGGTCCTGGCAATCATTTCATCGCTTATTGTGCTGATTTTTCGGGCGGATGAAATCGCCATGCTGCCGCTGTATGCCTTGGGTGTGATGCTCAGTTTCAGCATTTCCCAGGCGGGCATGTTCCGCCTGATGGGCCGCATCGCACATCTCAAACCCGGGGAAAGCATGCGCACATCGGTCACCAATATCCATTATGAACATGGGGTACGCTGGAAGCAGGGGCTGAATGCCATCGGTTCCGTGGTCACACTGGTAGTCTTTCTTATTCTGACAGCAACCAAGTTCCACGAAGGCGCCTGGGTGGTAGCCGTGTTGATCCCGCTGCAGCTGTATGCGTTCTACTCCATACAACGTCATTATGAACGGGTCGCTGATGCGCTCAGTACACACGACCTCACGGAAAAGGACATAACCCAGGTGGCGGATGTGGTGATCCTGCCGCTGGCGGATTTACACCGCGGCTCCATCGTGGCGCTCGAATATGCTCAACGTATCTCCCATGATGTGCGTGCCCTGGTTGTGTTCACAACTCCGGAAGAAGAAGAACGCTTCATGCGCCGCTGGAAACGTTTCAACAAAATCACCTGCGACGTGAACCTCGTAACTATCGAGTATGACTACCGCGATGTGCTGTATCCGATCGTGGAATACATCGAAATAGTCAATGGGGAGGAATTTCCGGATCAGATCACCACGGTGGTGGTGCCTGAATTTATTGCGGAAACACCCGCAGCCAACATCCTCCACAACCGCACCGCTACCCGTCTCCGTACCCAGCTGATGTACTTCAAGGATATCGTGATCATCAATGTGCCCTTCCAGATCGATTCGAAAATGTAAATTGCTTCTTGCCTGAAAAATTTACTGCCTGGATTCTTGAGCAAACCACGCTGTTTTCTTTTGTTCGCCGGAAACAGCGCAGTCCTGCAGACTGCTACCCCGCAGGCACGGAATCCATCACCGACAGGATGCTGCTGAGCAGCAGCACCAGCACCCCGATCACGGCATTGACCAGCATCAGCACCATCGCTGTGTTCCTGACAGGCTGACCGGCGGATCCAGCTTCCATTCCGCCAGCCGCATGCTTCTGCTTGCGGGAAAGCAGCGTGCGCAGCCCTGCCAGGATGATCATCGAAAGGTACAGGATGTGTTTGACGGAAAGCAGGGTCGCATAGATGCTCCCGAAGCTGAACAACACACCCTGTGTCGGGCTGCGTTTGGTTAGCAGGAGCCCGGTCAACGCCAGACCGATCAGGCTCACCGTCACGATCAGGCTCTGGCGCTTCTGTATCAATCCGATCAGCTGCTTCAGCTCGGGACCTTTACCCAGCGTTTTTCTTGCTGCCGGCATGAAGGTGAAAACCATCGCCAACAAGCCGCCGAGCCAGGCAGCTGTGAACAGGTTGTGAAGGAAAGTCATTACAGCAAAAACAGTTGTATGCGTATGCATATGGTTCTCCTTTTCAGGTGAATTCAACAAACACAGCCAGGCCGGACAGACAAACCCTGCCGAACTGCGATGGCACAGCAAGCCTGCAGTTGTCCTTGCACTGCTGTTCAGTTTTTCGGAACGATCCGGTTAATCCTGGTTAGGGACGTACAGCGAGCCGTTGCGACGGTTCACTTTTCCCGGAAAAATCCTGCAGCCGCCCGATAGGATGCCAGGCTGGAGAAGAACAGACCGCCCCCAATGCCAATGTACAACACAGCCAGCGCAGTTTTTGGGAAGGGAGAGAGGCGGAGTGTTCTTCCCAGTGTGATCATAAAAATCACGATCAGGTAACTTTTCCATTCCTGAAAAGCAAACACACACACATTTCCCTGCATTTCTGAGATTCGGCGCAGGTTCTTTGCAGCAATGCGGGAGAACCCGAAGCGGTAGATACCCAAAGCCAGAAGCAGACCAGCTGCAGCCAGTGCAACCGCAGTGCCGGGTGGAGGTACACACAGCCAACTGGCAGCCATGCTGCAAAGCATGATTCCAACCGCACTCCACATCAACCCTGACAACAGGTAATGGACCCATCTTTGCACACCTGGTGTAAAGCGCCTGATCCAATCCGCAGTTTTTGGTATCATCTGATTTCCCATACAATGCTGCCTCCGCTTCTCGCTACAGGCCAAAAATGATCAGCCCCATGGAACCAAGCATATACAGGGAAGCCATCTTAAACAAGCCAAAATTTAATTTCGCCGATGGACGTAGAATGCTGGTAATTGTCAGTGTGAGCAGCAGGGCACCCAGAATTATCTGTGTCCGCCAGAAACCAATCACCATTTCCATCTGGTATGCTGCAAGAATCATGGCTGCGACTGTACCAATGGTCGAAATGGCAATAATGAGTCTGGTTTTACTTAGCCCATCCGTATTAGCAAAAACCGGAACACCTGCACTGTGGTAATCCTGAGCATACTTGATGCCGAATGTCAAAATATGGGTTGGAATCCAGAACAGCACCGCCAGCGCAAGCAGGATCCCGACGAAGTCAATCCGCCCCTCGGCCAGATCCCTGCCAGCCAGAATCGGCATACCACCGGATATACCGACCCAAATAATCGACCATGGTGTTCGCCTCTTCAGCCAGTGGGTGTACACCAGCACATCAAAAATCAGGCCTGCCAGGACAACGGCCCCATATAAAGGTGCGAGGTACAGCGACCACCCCACACCAGCCGCACCAAGGATCAACCCTACAGCCCGGGCTTCGCTCGGGGTTACCAGTTTTTTCGGAAGGGGCCGGCCAGCTGTCCGTTCCATCTTTGCATCCATGTCACGATCGAGAACCATGTTAAGGATGGTGCTGCCGGATACCGCCAGAAACAGACTGCCGGCGACACCCAGCAGAGTACGCCAGGAGTCCATCGGGCAGCGGGCACTTATATAACCAGCCAGGTCGGTCAGCACCAGCAGGCCTGTCTGAAGGCTTTTGATCAGTTTCCAGTAAAATCCGAATTTCTTTATTATTCGTTCCAATACCTGTTTCCCTTGCTGCATACTCCTCCCGAGGGGTGTACATTCCACCCCGGAATCCTTTTCCCGGCAGATCCTTTAAATGCACACGGGATCATTCTTCGCCGGTTGTCAGATTTAAAAACCGCTGGCCGGCCGGAAGCAGTAAAACAACCAGCAGCACCAGGCTGTACAGCGGCGCTGCCAGAAACATCGAGAAACGCCCTTTAATCAAAACATCCGTCACGCCGACCGGGAAGCCGCCAAACATCGACATTGCAGATGCAAAGACTGCCAAACGGACAACCCAGGGTTTCTTCTTAACAAGGGCAAAAATAAAAACTGCCCAGGCTGCCGCTCCCCACCAGTTGACCATCTGTGACATGGCATAAATCGAACTGATAAAACCTTTAGCTTCGGTCTGGTAGCGCGAGATAGCCCCCACCCCATCAATGAATGTCAGAACGTATGCAATACCGCTTACATAAGCCAGCCCAATGGCTTTATTCTCCACACCGCCGATCAGGAGCATCCCAAACCATAAAAACGCGGCTATCAGGAAGACCCATATTGTTGGAGCGGGCAGCCCTATGCTGGAAGGCGGGATCATCGGGAAGAAACCTGAAAGAATCTGTATGGTCGCTGCCACCATGCCCCAGAACCATGCCCAGGGCGCTTTTTTCAGGAAGCCGTACAGGACCATCACCCACAAAGCCCCGGCGGCAACCCCCAGCCAGCTGAGCAAAGCAAATACAATCTGCACTGTAATTGCCTCGTCAGGACGAGCGCCAGCCAGTTTGCCATCAATGTTGACCTGATAGATGCTCGCCATTAAAAACAGCACCAGGAGTCCGGTCAGAACTCCCAGAACAGCCAATATCGCCCCAATTCGATAATTCTCTTTAATCTTCACAAAACTGCCCTCCTAAATTTCAAGCAAGTGACATCCGGATCATCCCAACTTATCATCTGCAGGCTCTGATCCAACATCTCCGATCAGACGATGTTTGAATGATGGTATCAGCAGCCAGGCCAGCAGCCCTGCTGCAAGCAGGCTGCCATACAGATAATCCAGCGTGCTTGTACGAATCAATTGAGCAGGTGCATCGATCAAAAAAATCGATATTGCTGAAACCAGCGCCATCAACCAGCCGGTTCGTTTGCGTTGAACAAGCAGCGGAATGGAAACAATCAGTCCAAGAGTGGCTATCCAGTTAATATCTCCGGTCATGGTGAGTATCCACCATTCCAACCCTTCATACAGCGGTGCGGAAGGACGGGTCATCAATTGGCGCGCTGCAGCTATGCCAAGTACAAACGAATGAGTCGCCAGCATACCGATGAAAGTAAACGTAAGCCAGTCAACGATCTTCTGGAAGCGGTCGGTTTTCCGCAGCAGCAGCGTGGACCAGAATCCCAGCAGCCCCACCCAGGATATAACCATCGGGATTGGGAACGAATTTTTTACCCAGCTGACATATGGGAGGAACATGAACATCCCGCCGATCGAAGGCATGGCATACGCCGTCAGCATCGCAGGGATCGTCCACGATTCCTCTCTGTGTATCGAGGGAATCATCACTAGGAGCAAGACGCCTGCAATAAAGCACAGCGCTCTCCAAAACGGATAAAATAGAGTAAAAAGCGCAATCCCGCTCAAGAACTGCGGCTGATTTTCTACTACAACCATTAGATTCTCCAGAACAGCATCCAGAGAGTTCTGGACGATCCATGGAGCTGCCAGAATAAGGAACAGTCCAATCAGAACAGCCAGCACTATGATGATTTTTCTGTTCACTGCTGAATATTGTTGCATAGAAAACCTCCGGGATAGACTTGATCTGTCACAAATATCACATACCACCGGAGGAAATGCTTTGCGTTAGAGTAAAATCAATGGGTAGATGGTGGTCATGCCAGAATCAACGATTACGCCCCAGGAGCCCCTTATGGACATTCCCCTGCAGGACCTTCTTTCCAGAAATCGTTTCTTTTCTCTGATGGACTCAGCCCTGCTGGAAGATGCGTCGAAGCTCGCTTTGAAACGCAGCTGGCCTCGCAATTCCTTTCTCTCCCATTATGGAGACAACTGGCCGTATCTTTTCCTGGTCAGCAAGGGACAGATCGATGGTGTAAAGGAATCGCCTGAAGGCCGGCAGTTGATTGTGTTGAGTTTCAAACCCGGTGATCTATTCTGGGGATTGTCTTTTTTCACTGACGATGTTGTCAACCCGGTAGCGCTCTATGCCAGACAGAACAGCAAACTGTATCTGTGGTCACGCGATAACCTGCTTCCATTGCTGCTCCAGAGCCCACAGGCTTTATGGACCCTTTGCCAGCTGATGATTCAACGAATGCAGATGGCCAGCCAGATCGTTGAAGGCCTGGCGTTCCAGCCTGTACAGGCGCGCCTGGCACGCTTCCTTGCGGGACAATTTGCGACAACCGGGGAACGATCCATTCACCGCAGTCTCACACTGGATGAAATCGCCGCCTCCATCGGTACAACCAGGGAACAGGCCTGCCGGGCACTCTACCAGCTGGCAGACCAGCAGGTGATCGATATTACCCGTACAGAATTTACTCTGACTGACAAGGATGGCCTGAACCAGATAGCAGGAGGATAGGTGTTTCTGTGCAGCCCAGCCAGGGTGTAACTGTGGATAAGTCGTTCTATTCTGTGGATAACCTGTGTATTTTTCTTCCACGAACATGGGAAAAGCTGCGGATAAGTCGACCTGTTTTCCACAACCAAAAACCGTTTTTCGCCTCAATCCGACTTTTCTGTTGATTTTCTTTTTTTATCCACTTTTTATCCACAACGGGTTGTGGAAAACTCCTCTCGTCGGAGACGGGTCTTTATACGTATATACAACATCTTTTAAAGGAGGGACCCCATATATACGGGGTATTTTTTAATAGCTGTACGTTTTCCACTTTTCCACAGCCCCTACTACTACTACTAAATTTAAAACATATAAGTATTAAATATGTGGATATCTTTTCTTTCATGATCTCTGATATAGGTTCAGCCTGATCTGTAAATATCATATTCCCTGTTTGAAACACAACTTTCTTATCAGGCAGCCTGTCAGATGTATTCAGAAATCTTAAAGGTAAAGCAAATTCCGCTGGAAAAAAAGCCTTTCTGATAAGAATCCTTAAAATTACAGGGGTTTCCTTCGGAAAAAAGATGCTCTGATCTGCTGGATCAAGCCTGCTTCAGTCTGGCAGCGGCCTGCTCTGCTGTATCCCGGAACTGGCGTGAAGCTGCACTGATATTTTCACCGCGGTGCAGGTCTCCTCCGACCAGCAGAATAACATCCTTCCCGTAAAACGAGATCAGTTCCTCAATACGTTGGAGTTTCATTCCTCCCCCCGGAGCAGGAAAAATGGGCTTGAACGTGTTGAAGGATTCCAGGCAACTGTGTTTGATGGACAGGCATTCCTCTCTGGAAAAGGAAAACCGACCGCCGTAATTTGGAAATACGCTTGAATCTGCGCCGCACAAGCGGGCCAGCTTGCCATATTGCACAGCGTGAGTAAGCCCGATATCACCATGGAGTATATAGGTACCATGGAAGGTGGGATGAGCCATCGCAGGGAGGTCGAAGCCTTCGGAGCGCAGCCAGTTGACCGTATCCCAGCCCGTCAATCCCGGGGAAAACAGCAGGCCTCCTGCCCCTGCTTCTGCTGCCATTCCAGCCCGATCGATCAATTGGTTCCCTGGGGCGGTGATGTTCGGGTAGTAGGCAGTCGATTCGCCGGTTTGCTGGTTTGCTTTCTGAACTGCTTCACAACAATATTTCACCCGCTCTTCAAATGGGGAAAAGACCTGATTACTCAAGCCGTGGTCGTCCTTGATAATATCCACACCGCCGAGAGCCATTTCGTAGGCCATTTGCGCCAGTTCCCGGGATCCAAGCCCCATAGGTTTGAGGGCAGAAGCTATCAGAGGGCGATCAGCCGCATTGTGACGGCTTCGAAGGCCTGCTGTCCCAAATCGGGGACCTTCGAATATCTGATCAGCTTTGTCCGGAAGGTTAAAATCGAGGACCTTGACACCGGTCTGGATACTGATATTACCGAAGATCACATTCAGCAGCTGTGTCAGCTCATTCGCACAGGTTTCCCATGCGTAG
>JAFGNH010000099.1 GCA_016927115.1 Anaerolineales bacterium
GCATACCTGCAGACAGCAGCTCAATCCGGGCAGCGGAGGGTACATCCTGTACCGAATCGCAGATTACCTTTACTGGTGGTTGCATATCGTGCTTATCCTTTTCCAAATAGTATCTATCTGCTTTATTCTCCCCCGCTATCCGCCTTTTCCTTATTGGAATTAACGGGCGCACTAAGTCGGTTGACCCATTGTTTATCCGAGAAAAGGCAAAAATCCAAATACCGGCTGAACATCTCCAGTAAAGCATATTTTAACAGATCCAACCACAAGCAAAAGGTATGCACATCAGTTGCATAAACGCCACCACAAAGGTATAGAACACATTATAGTTCCACAGAGCTCTTTTCCATCCTGGCAATTTAAGGGTATAGTAGCGCTGAGCTACCCACCATAGCAGCGGGAATTCCTGCGGATTTTCACAATCCTGTCCCTGAGACGAATCCTGTACAGGAGAAATATGTATGGAGCAGACCCAGCGCCCAAAACCTCTGGCTTTTGTATTAATCCGGCGCGGCCCCGGCTCCGGCCAGATTCACACTATTACCAGAGATAGGACCACTATCGGGCGCCTGAAGAAAAATACCATCATCATCCTGGATCAGGAAGTCTCCCGGGAACATGCAGTGATCAGCCGGATTGGGGAACAATTCTTTATCAAAGATGCCGGCAGCACAAACGGAACAGCTCTTAATGAAAAACCCATAACGGGTTCTGCCCTACTGAAACATGGAGATACGATCACACTTGGTCCGAACATCCTGCTTACCTTCCTTTGCGAACTTCCCGATCAACAGAAACAACCTTCCGTTCTCGTCCGCTATCTCCCGATCCTTCTGCCGCTGCTTGTTGTGTTGCTTTTCACCCTCCTGATCAGTTTTGCTCTTTCACTCGAACCACAGCCATCCAGAACCACTGCCCAGATCCTCTCACCATCTCCGGGTACCGTATTCCCCAAAGGAGAAGAAAACACGATTCTCGTCGCTGCGTTTTCTGATCTGACAATCACCAGGGTGGAACTCTGGATTGATGGAGACCTGAACGAACAACATACCGATCTCGAAGGAGAGACTGCCCCGGTATATCTCAGAACCAACCGCGTTTTTTCCAGCTTGGGCCAGCACACTCTCCTGGTACGTGTGTTCGATTCTGCGGGAAACCGCAGCAGCACCCGATTGGCTTTTACCGTTGGTGATCCTGTCGATAAGGATGGAGATCGTGTGCCGGACGAAAACGACAGGTGTCCTGATTCTGCAGGAAGCGCCGCTGCTGAGGGCTGTCCTGATGCCGACCTGGATACGATCGCGGATGATCGCGATGTCTGCCCGCAGACTGCAGGTCTTTTCCCCGGTGCCGGCTGCCCGGTTGTTTCAGAAAACGATCAGGACGGAGACGGCCAGCTGGATGCGGATGACAACTGTCCGGAAGCCCCTGGTCCCGCCATGACAGCTGGCTGCCCGGACACAGATGGCGATTTGACGGCAGATGATTTCGATGCGTGCCCGGACGTATATGGTGCCATGCTTTTGTCAGGCTGCATACTTGAAGATAACCGTGACGGCGATCTCCTGCCTGATAGCGAAGATCTCTGCCCAACGGAAGCAGGTGAGCTGGCTCTTTCCGGCTGCCCCGACCAGGACAGCGACGGCCTGGAAGACAGTATCGATCTCTGCCCGACACAGGCGGGTGAAGCGGACCTGGATGGCTGCCGCGACAGGGATGGCGACAGCCTGGCTGATATACAGGATCTTTGCCCCAACACTGCGGGGTCTTCTGAAAGCGCAGGCTGCCCTCCAGGTGACACAATTGACAGCGATGCAGATACTGTCCCGGATTTCCTGGATCTGTGCCCACAGGAAGAAGGGGACGTTGAACAGGCCGGCTGCAGCCCCCCCGGTACTGCGCCTGATACAGACAAGAATGGCATCGCCGATGACCAGCAGCTGCTTACGTCGCTGCCTGCTTCCTCATTGCTTGCATCCTGGCTAATCAATGTGCCGGATGATCTTGTCGTCCTCGAACTGGAGATACTGCAGGTACAGGCCGCCGGAAATATCAGTTCCATTTCCTGTGAGGTAAGGATAAACGAGCCATTTTCTTCCATCCAGCTTCTGAATTTTGAACTGGCTGACGCACCGGAACCAGCCGGGCAAATCCAGCATTTCACACCGGCAGGCCGGACTGCGCCAGTGCTGACTTTGTTCGCAAGGAAGTCAGAAGCCCTCCAGATTCAGATCAACTGCAGCACCATCCGGGAAGAAAAACTTGTTTCACTCGGTGATATCAAACGCACACTTTCACCCGCCGATTGGGATGGGGAGAAAATCCAGTCGATGTCCTCTCCATACAACGGTGAAGAACCACTCGTGCTGGAATACCGGGTTTGTGAAGGCGGCTGCGCAGCTGCAGGCGGCCTACCTCTTCCTCCCCTTACCTCTCTTTATACAACCGGCAGCCACAACTGGCTGTTCTGGGAAGATCTGCCCGGCCAGTCACTGCTGGACCATTACAACCTGTATCTCAACGGTACCCAGAGCTGGTCAATACCAGCCGGCACGAATGGTCTCCAGCTGGATATTACACCTCCATGCGATCAAAATTGGGACCTGTATCTTACAGGCATGCAGGGAATTCATGAATCACTTGCCGGAAACCGGATTACGCTTCAGGGTGAAAGATGCCCGCAGGCTGTCCGTGTGCGATTTACAGGCATCAAACTGCTCGAAGATTTCGAAGGTTTTGAGGAGGATGGAACTGTCGGCCCGGTGAGGGGAATTTTCTATGCAGCAAGCAGCGCTGACTATCAGCAGCTGTCCTGGAGTTCCGCCAGCACTAATGAAGCACTGTCCGGCAGTGAAGCCTGTTCAACGAACGGCTTGAATCTTACCTCCGATAGCACAGAATTTGAGCAGATATTCAGCTGGATCCACGGACAGGAAAATGGTTCCAACGGTGACGAAAACACAGGAACACCTTTATCAGGCCAGTACTACGCACCTCTGCTTCCGGAACTCACCTTATCGCTCGAACCCGGTCAGGCTCTGACCATCGGTGCCCGCGTCGAAGACCTCGACTGCCCTGGCGGCCATCACGATATCCTGCTGGAAGTCTCCGAATCCTATGACACACTGCCGGAAGAACCTGTTGAACTGGACGGGGGAGGTGCAGTTCTCATGGTTGAATTCGACCGCCTGACAGAACCCGGCGACTGACTCTGATCCTTCCGGGGATTTCTATCCCGGGTCAGCCCCATCCATGGGCTGGTACTCACCAGGATGGGCCTTCTGCCTCACCTGCGCTTCGACCTGACACGGTGTAAGAATTAATCACTCCAGGTTTTTCCAGATCTGCAAATCCTGGAAACATCGTCCTTCGATTTTCGCTTACTGGGCATATGGCTGGACTTCTTCCAAAATCGTGTCCGTCAGAAAATGGCGCAGCTGTGATCTCTGGTCTTGATTGCCTGTTTGAAAAACACCCTCCTGCCGGTCTCACGAAAGGGTAGGCCGAAATTCAAGAGCTGGCAGCTCGTTGGACAAGTATTTCAACCGCAGCGGGAAGCTCGGTTATTGAACCTATCAGCAAATCAGCCTGATAAAGTTCCTCTGGCGAACCATAACCATAGGAAGCGCCGATGCTGAAAATATTGTTAGCCTGCGCTGCGAGCATATCATAATTCCGATCCCCTACCATTACTGCCGGCCGATGCGAATATGCCTCGAGAATTTTCCCGATACACCCTTCCTTAGTTTTGGATCCATCATCAGCAGTATATACCCCCGAAAAAAACGACCGGATCTGATGACTTTCAAGCACCAGGTCAACGTAGGAACGAATGCCATTGGAGCAGACTACCATCGAACCAACCTGCCCTGTCAGCTGCTGGAGCGTTTGCCGGCACGCCGGGAATAGATAATCGGTTTCCGCCATACGCCCTGACGTTTTCCGGCGCAGGTCTGTTAGAAAGTCTTCCATGCTTCCTTGAGGGATATATTCCTGATACCAGGCGATCATTTCCTCCGACCGCTGGCCGATCCTTCCCCGAAATACTTCAGCAGGCAGATCCGGAGCACCATAATCAGAAAATGTCTGCTGCACAGCAGGCACCCAGGCTTTATCTATTTGGTACAACGTGCCGTCAAGATCGAAAATCAACAGGGGCTTCATTCGAAAAGAATTCTCCACTTTTATGTTTATTAAAAAGAACAGGAAATGAAAAAAACTTAACATTTCCTGTGGGTAAATATCTCTCAGATCAAAAGATCCAGCCCGGTCCTCGTTGCAAAGTATCTTTATTCCACTACTTTGGAGTACTGGTGGAAACAGACCGTTTGGATCGGCTGCGGCGGGGTTTATGGCGGATATAGATTGTCTTATTTCCCGGCTTTCCTTCTACCGGCCGATTATCAACTTCAAACAGGCCGACAGCGGCGATCAGTTCACCTAGTTTCTGGTAACCATAGTTGCGAGAATCGAAAGATGGACTGACGTTGGAAATATGCTGCCCAACCGCTCCAAGATAAGACCAGCCCTGCTCATCGGCATTTGAATCAACTGCATCGCGCAGCAGGGTGACCAGCTTGGTATCGCTTCGCAGGGATTTTCCTTCGACAACCTTCGATGGCTCTCCCTCTTCCGCTTCAACCAGAATTTCTGAATAGATAAAACGGTCGCATGCTGTAACCAGCGGGCTGGGTGTCTTACGATCCCCAAACCCATATACAAATAAGCCCTGCTCCCGAATCCGGGAAGCCAGGCGGGTGTAATCGCTGTCGCTGGCAACGATACAGAATCCGTCGAACCGATCGCTGTACAGCAGGTCCATTGCATCAATGATCAGTGCGCTATCTGTGGCGTTTTTCCCCCGTGTATAACTGAACTGCTGAATTGGAATAATGGCGTAGTCCAGCAGAACCTCTTTCCATCCTTTGAGTTGCGGCGAAGTCCAGTCGCCATAAATCCTTTTCGCCATTACCACCCCATATTTTGCGATTTCGGTAAATAGGCGGTCAACAATTTTCGGCGAGGTGTTGTCGGCATCAATCAATACAGCCAGAATTTTTTGTGATTTTTCTTCGTTCATTCTTCCTCACGATCTGAGCAGGTAACCAATATTACGTCTCTCTCCGGTCTGTGCCTATCTATCGTACCCGCAATCACTAGAAGAGAGATCGGACAGGAGTTTTCAAATATTACTGGAACCCCCTCGTTTCCAGCCTACACCCTATCATATCGTAGAATACACATTTCGCATAATGCCTGGAGGGTAGA
>JAFGNH010000100.1 GCA_016927115.1 Anaerolineales bacterium
GACAGTGTCTTCCGTCTGCGCTGTGCGGAGGTGGAGAGGTTGGCAGGTCGAATTCCAATAATCCAAAGACAGTCGGTAAAACGTAAGGGAAGCCAGCATGAGAGCAGAGAACGCTGGAAAGATTGGCTGCTGGGAAAAAGTCAGGACGAAGCCTGCTGGCGATACCGCTTCCTTCCGGACAGATGCCAGTTCGTTCACGGCCAGACAAACCAGCAAGTGGAGGTATCGCTTGTTTGCGGCGGCCGATTTGACGTAATAAGCGAGGAGAGGTTCCTGCAGTTCCTGCGGACAACTGAAGGGCTGGAAGCGGTGACGCTGCTGTTTGCAGACCCTTCTATCAGGCCGGAACTGATTTTTACACTGCTCGTTGAACAGGGGGAGCTGGAACAGGTTTTTGATAAGGATGGGAACCTGGTGGGATATACACCAAAAGCATGACGGACAAGGTTGTTTTTCAGAACTCTCGCCTGGATACCCGAGTCCTGATGATTGCTATTTCCAGCCCGGGGCAAATACAGTTTTATAAAGATTGCTGTGGAAGCGATAGAGTCGGGTTTTACAACAGCTGTGATTGCTTTTACACTTCAGAGCAAGATAAGCCGTTTGAAGCATAGAAGTGGAAGACGCCTTTTTGAGGTTTATGACTTTGTAATCGGCAAAGAGTATCAATTGAATGATAATGAACTTGAAATTGTTGTATTGATGGATTCATTATCGATCATCGATAACGTGTACAGGATGTGGAGCCAGACTACACGGTGAATCGCTTGCCTGATGAAAGTTCCCCTCAGTCCCCTGGATACATCCCGCAGGCACAATGGAATAGCCAGCCTCTAGTGATCGCGCATAAGTTCAAATTTCAAGGTCACCGCAGAGAAGGGCCTGACTTCCGGCAGAACGTAACAGCCATCCTGCATCAGTTCGAGCGACCCCTGTTCTACCTCGCGAAAGTTTGTGAGGCAGGCACGTAGTACCGGTATACCCAACTGAATTCTCCCCTCACTTACAGGTGATGCGCTGCTGTTGTACAGGCGTACAATCAGTGCATCCTCTTTCTCCGCTTTTTTCAAAGCACTCATTTGCAGTGATTCCCCGTCTATAGTCAGCAGCGAAAAATCAGCTTTCTCAAGCGGCTGCAGTTGATCCGAAACATGAGAAGTGAGTGTCTCCATGGATACGAAATCGAGAAGGAAGCCGCGTTTCTTCCTCAGGTTCCTGTAAGGCAGACAATTCTGAACCGCCTGTGGAGGTGCATTAAATTCGGCAGCCCGGCCGGGTACGTTCCCCTCATCCACACCGCCGGCATGCGGGAAGATTGCGTATTCGAACGTATGCGTTCCCGGACACTGGGCATCCGGTGTGGGGAAGGTCATGCCGGAGGGGCGGCCGGGACGGATAAGCAGATCTCCTTTTCCCATCATCCCGACACACCGCAGCAGTGTAATGGCGATTGTACAGCCGTTTTCTGTGTAGATTTCATATTCGGGAAGCCCGCGGTTGAGGATACTCAGGCCATGGCTGCCGTCATTAACATCAACAAATTTCTGCTGAGAGTAGATGGGCAGCGGTTTTTCGTGCCACTTTTTCTTTTTCCAGTTGGCATTATCCAGTCGGGTGGCCCTCCGCACGGTCCCGAACTGGGTTTCGGCAAAGGAATATCCGCTTTCTAAACCGGTGGGGAACAGCATACGCAGCCGGTGATCCAGAGCAGTGTTCTCCACGGTCGTTTCAAAATCGATTCTTCTGATGTCGGAGTAGATCGTTATTCTTGATGTAATGGGCAGCTTTATGGTTTTTGCCGAACGCTGCCGGTCCTCGTTCACCAGCTGTCCGGGAATTTGCAGCTGCAGCCTGATCTCGATGGCTGCCTTGATCGGGCTGTGGTTCAGGACCGTGACCTCCGCCTCGCAACCTTCGGACGTGATCACAGTATCATTCAGGACCGGTGAATAGTTGTAGGTATCTCCGGCATCCCCGCAGTCTTCGAACAGGTGCAGGTTCTCATAGGCCCTGCCGGTGGCTTTATCCAACAGGGTAAGGGTGCCGTTGGGTTGGATGCCGATGTGGAAGAAATCATTCTCCAGCGTATTCTTTTCGACAAAAATCGTACCGGGCGGCACGTGGTTTGATTTGCCTTCGATCAACTCAAAGACCCTGTAGCCGGCGTTAAAGCCAAAATCCGCATAGAAGGATATGTCGGCCTTGTATGCTTCTTCAAGCACATTTATATACAACGTCCAGATACTTTTTTGCGAGAGGTCGACCTTTTCGACGCAGTCCACATCATAGAGGATCCTGTTTCCGTCTGCATCCTGCAGGAGAAAGTCTTTCTTCTTTGTATACACTGTTGCGCGGACGAGCTGCCTGCCCTGTGTGCCTGCGCTGTTGAACACCACCAGTGCCAGACGGTCTGTGGCGATGCGGCGTGCGATCGCCCTGGTATAGGTGTTGCAAAGGGTTTCACCCATGTTGCGGATGTCCTCGAAACGCCCATCCATTTCCCTGTGGACCTCGTCGGTGCAGCAGCCGCCAATCCCATCGTGGGTCTGGTTCTGGAGCAGCACCTTCCAGGCATGATTAAGCAAATCGGACGGGTAGCCGGCGTTGAATACCCAGCCCAGTACTGCAGCCGGTTCGGTGTATTTTTCAAGCAGGGCCTGCATATGGCGGTTTTTCTGCTTCTGGTAGATACGGGTGGAGGCGATGCTTGAATGAACCCGGTGTTTGACAGGTGCGAGCAGTTCGCCATTAAGCGTGGGCAGCTCAGGATTCGCAAGCTGCACAGCGCCGAGATAGGCTTCAAGTGTGCTGTGCATATAGCTGGTTTTCCTGCTTCGTTTATTCAGGTTTTTTATCAGATCCGGGATAAAGGCCTGTGGGAACTGGTGGTCGATACCATTCATCAGCAGGACGCTGCCGGATGTTGAACGCTTTCGCAGCCCTCGCATAACCAGGCTCAACCGCACCCGGGCTTTCCCGATATTCTCAGGCAGCACCATAGCGTTGCTGTATCCCTGGTGGAGGTAGTGAGTGAGTACCCGGTCGTTGTTCAGGCCTTGCCAGATAAACTCGGAAGTGGAAATCTGATCCGCCGGGACACCGCGCATGACTACAGCCGAGTCGATGCCAAAGCCCTGAAGGATATGCGGCATCTGCCCGGAGTGGCCGAACGAATCGGGCAGGTAGCCGATTTTCATCGATTCGCCATACTGCTCAGCAATATCCATCCCGATCAGGAGGTTGCGGATGAGTGATTCGCCATCCGGTGCAAACTCGTCCGGCTGGATATACCAGGGCCCGACCTGTATACGGCCGCTTGAAATGAGCTGCCTCAGCCGGCCTTCCTGGTCCGGCCTGACCTGCAGGTAATCCTCCAGCACGCTTGTCTGACCGTCCAGCATGAATGTCCTGTAATCCGGATCTTGCTCCAGGATGTCCATAAGCGTATCCAGGACGTAGATCAGTTTAACTCTGAACACCTGGAAGGGCTTATACCACTCCCGGTCCCAGTGTGTGTGCGAGACAATGTGGACTGTGGCCATAGGTTTGCCTGTGTGTACGCAGCGAACAGCAGTCAGCTGCAATCGTGGTTTCTACAGTCAGTTGAACAAGGTTGAAAAAAGCAGCCGGCACTATTGTACCGGCTGCTCGTTCTCTGGATGTATTTCAGTCCTCTTCCTCAACAACCTCTTTCTTGAGCGCATTGACAAGAAGGGCTGTAACCAGGACCGGGACGATATGGCAGAGCAGGTACAGCAGAGGTTTGTTGACGCCGGAAAGCCCGATTAATGCCGGTATCATCACTTTGTTGGAGATGTGGAACAGTGCTGCCATCGCAGCACCCATGGCGCTTCCGATCATGATCGAGGGAATCACCCGGAAGGGATCGACAGCGGCAAAGGGAATGGCACCTTCAGTCAGGCCGATCAACCCCATCACGATGGCGGTTTTCCCGGCGGCTTTCTCTTCCTCCGAATACTTTTTCGATGCAAGGAAGGGCGCCAGTGCCATCGCCAGGGTGGGGATGGAAATCGCCACCAGCACCGGCGCACTGGTAGCATAAGCTCCTTCAGTGTAGGCACCGACCGCAAAAGCGAAGGCGGTTTTGTTGACAGGGCCACCCATATCGAAAGCAATCATCGCACCCAGGATCATTGCCAGCACAACGGCGTTGACACTGCTCATGGAGTTCAGCCAATTGGTCAGCGACATCATCGCGCTGCTGATCGGTTCGGCCATCACATAGTAGGTCAGTCCACCGACAATGAAGGTGACCACAATCGGGATAAACAGGAAAGAAGCCAGAAGGTCGATCACCTGGCCGCCGCCGGTTTTGTTCACCAGGAC
>JAFGNH010000101.1 GCA_016927115.1 Anaerolineales bacterium
GAACAATCCGCAATCTAATCACTATGGCTTACCTGGTTGCTGGAAAGCTTGATTTTGCTTTACCCACATAAAACAGCGAGGAACCTATTTTTCTAGAGAGAATGGATTAGTGTAACCGAAGGTCAGGGTTTGGTGATACTGCCCCGCTCCTGCGGTCATTGACCCTGCTGTGTGGATTGCCCATTCCTCAAATGAAACAGGTCGAACGGCATCTCAGGTTATACAGAGTCTGCAGGGTTCAAGCTGCATCGGCTGTACACCAGGGTTTTATGTACATGAAGGCCAGCGCAGCTTCAATGAGATAGCTGGCCAGGCTCTTTCCTGTGAATCCCATAACCCGCACGGATCAATTCTGCGAAACGTTGGAAATGGTCTGCCAGTATGTTCACATGTCCGGTGAACAGGTTTACAGGTCGGGCCTTACCTTTTTAATTTCTGCAATCAACATTTGTGCCTGCAGGGCTGCATCCGGTGTTAATTGTCCTGTAGCCAGGCCGCCGCCTCCCTTCATAAAGATCTGAAGACTCTGCCGTCCCTTCTTGTCCGATACGATGCCCGCTCTCTCGATATTTGCGACATGGTACCGGCTTGCAACCTGCCCTTGCGGGAATGCTTCTATGACGCGTCCGTCAAAAGCAATAATTGTGGTTTCCAGGTGAAGTTCAATCATTGAGTCGCCCTCCAGGAAAACAGATTTGGTTGTCTGGATGAATTATAGGGCCGATTCGACAAATACCGCTACCTCCCGGATTTTCTGTTGGGTTGATTCGAAAGGCATCAGGAATACAACGGTTGGACAGGTTTTTTGAGTTAGACAGTTTTTTATTTCCGTTTTGCTGTATTGAGGTAAGCAGAAAAAAAACGGCAGAAAGATGTTAGTCAATCTATCGAAAGAAGCCTTGGTTTTGGATCGGGTCAAAGAAAGAACAGGTTATTTTCTCAAAGGTCTGGTTTTTGAATACTTGAAGATCAATGCTGACGCAGCAGCAGCATGGGAGCAGGCAAAAGCCAGTAGCAAACCGGCACATTTCCCATTGGCTGCGCCACCAGCAGCGCAGCCATCTCGTTTCTTGTCTGCCAGTTATCCTATCTGTTCAGCGGGTTGCTGCCAAATGCCGCACTGCCGATATCATAGGGCACAGAGAACGGGTTTCGGTAGAAATCCAGAATGAAGAATTCGCTGAAGGGAAGCCCGGATAGATTCGTTGGGCCTTTATCATTAACCAGGGAATAGTTCCGGGGAATCCCATACTCGTCAAGCCGGGGATCCTGATCGTATGTGGAATAGTCAAGATCCTGGGTAATCTGACCATGCCAATTCACCGGTCCAGGCTTGTAGAAGATATTGTAATCTGCGCTGTTGCTGGGCCCCACGCCATGGGAATACGTGCTCAAGGTGCTGGAGCCTTCCGTTCCTCCCACGATGATATTCCCTGAAAAACGACAGCCATCCGTTACCGATTCGGAAGCGCTTGCGTCCTGGCCGACCCAACCGGGCAAGAATCGAACCAGGGGCGCATCCTGGATAAAGTTAAGATCAAAAATTGTATTGTGTATTGCGGCACAATCGCGACATCCCATGAAGTTGATGGGGGTAGCTGTAACGTTGTGAATCATGTTGGCAAAAAAGATCAGACGCAGGCCTTCATAGTCTGCATCCAGGGGATTAAAGTACTCAGCCCCGGTTGCGTTTCCGAGCTGAATGGGGCCTGCCTTCGAGTTGATTTGATTCTCGAATTCATTGAATGCGACAAAGATATCCTGTGAACCACCTTTCAAGACCAGGATGTTTTTCGCAGCGTTATACATATGGTTGTTTAAAATTCTGCCGCCATGTGTGCCGATCCATGTGGTATTTGTCTCTGCATCGTGCAAGCTGGAATCAAAGAGATAAATATTATTGCCATGATAGACCTTCAAGCAGTAACGTTCTGGATCATGGATATCCAACCTCTGCAAAAGGATGTAATGGCTGTCCAGCAGATGAATTTGATGATCATGGCTGCCCGTGAATTCCAGATCTTCGACAACCACATAACTCGAGTCCGATAGAAGGAACAATCCATCCACTCGAGCGCCGGTTTCACCGCGAATCCAGATGGGCGCAGAAGCAGTGCCATTAAAAGTCAAATAATTTCTGCCCGAGATTTCCCCTTCCACACGGATCTCAGTCCCAGGGCTTGCATGTTGTGCCTGTGAAAATGAGGCATATGGGTTTTCGTAGCTGCCATCCCCACCAGCAGAACCGCGATTGGAAACCCAGAGGGTCATACTGGGCGCCAGGCCATCTGCGAAAGTAGAGTATGGACCGGAAGGTGGAGGTGTGGGTGTGGGAGCAGGTGTGGGTGCAGGAAGCGGAATACCCCTGGCCTGCACCATCATATAGGCCGCAGCCGCCCGCGTCAGCCCATCCTCAGGACAGAATTCCCGGGGCCCTGTTCCACAAGACTCCGCAATGCCCGCCTCCCGGCATGCATCCACCCAATCCGCATACCACTGCGATGGATCCACGTCCGTAAAATAGCCCGGGCCTTGTGGTGGTTTGTAATCCGCCCCATACATCATCCGCAGATAGAAGACACAACCTTCTGCACGCGTGTGATCTTGATCCGGGCAATAGACCAGCGGGTCTGTACCGCATCCTGCCGAATAACCATCCTCCCACAACCCATCGATCCACTTGGCATACCATTGATATAATGCTACATCCTCAAAGGTGACCTCAGTGGGTTGTACTGGTAAATACCCGGCACCATGGACTCCACGCTCAACAAAGACCGCACTCTCGGCGCGGTTCAACACCTGCTCAGGGCAATACAACATCGGATCCGAACTGCAGCCTGCCACGTAGCCATTTTGATAGAGTGCTTCAATATACTCGTAATACGGATGATCCAACGGGACATCGAAAAAGGTCGGCCCCGCAGAAAAGGCTGGACGCGAAACACGACCGATAAGCAACAACACGACCGCCGCAAGGGCTGCAAAGAACGACTCAGGAAACCGAGATCTCATGAACTCCCCCTTTCAATTTCCCCCAACCACCCCATCTCTACTTGAGGGTTCGACTCGAAGCGCTTCGTTCAGGCCTGGAAATGTGCCTGACTCCGCTTGAAAACCCGGAGTGAGGTATCCCTTTTGTGATTCTAAGGGAAATTCAAGTCAGCAATGAAGAGTACAGATGTCCTGAAGGGGTAGTACGCTGGTCCTCACGATTGTGTGCGCAGTGTTATTTCCCGGAAGCATAAATACTGCATTCCTTGATGAAGGCAAAGAACGGATTGAGGAGACCTGTTTTGGAAAAGGGATGCACGGACATCAACTGGGCAGCACAAGGCAGCTGGCTTAAGTCGGCTCAACACTTGTCCAGCCTGATTTGTATGCCTGTAGAAGGGCGGGTACGTTGGTGGCGTATATCTGGGCGTGACCACAGCTGCCGCAGATTGCGGCTCGAAAGTTAGCGCTTACCATTTCGGGTGCCCACAGGAAGGGGTGTTTTTCAGGAGCGGGTTCGTACAAAACGGTAAAAATCGGGTTTCTGCCGTGATCTTTTGTCCAGGTTAATACGTTCAGATCGGGAATGATTTCTGTGGAACCACATGCAGGACAAGTTTGTATCATGGGGAATCCTCCTGGTGTGCTATAGACTATGACGCGATCATACAGGAATAAAGGGTAATGTCAACTTCTAAGGTTCCGTTTAACTATTTCGAGATGCGATTGAAGTGGAAAAGCTCGTTGATGTTTAATCCCGAAAGTTCGGGTTGACAGAGAGCCGTACCCTTGTATAATTAGGAAGTCAATCTTTTGAAAGGAGGCGCACAATGAACAGAATCAGAAACTACTCTGCAATTCTCAGCGTCAATCATGGCGGTCTTTCCACCGTTCCTTATCGCAGTGCGCCCCGAATAGGTTGACATAATCTGTCACCGTAAAGGCCGTGGGTGTCTGCGAACCCCACGGCCTTTTTTTTAGCAAGCCTCCTGCCGCATCAAGGGCCGTGGAATCGACTTCACGGCCTTTTTTATTTGGTGAAAACATATACAGGAGAAGAAGAATGTCAACAAATTTTGTTATTGACCTGTTGGATAAGATCCAGGCGCCGGATATCCCTGGCCTGCTTTTCCGCGGCTTTCAGGGTGAAACAGATTTCCCGGGCATGGTGGCAGTGCGAGACGCATGCAGGGAGTCTGACGGATTGGAAAGAGTGTGGACAGTGGAAGATTACGAACGCCGCTTCCGCTATCTCGTGAACTGCGATCCTGCAAAGGATAAACTCATGGTTGAGATGGATGGTGAATTAATCGGCTCTACCAGGGTTTGGTGGGAAGAGGAAAGTGATGGCAGGATCATCTGCTATAACTTTGCGCAGCTTGTTCCGCAGTGGCGCGGCCGGGGAATCTGGCCTTCGATGCTGCAGTGGAATGAGGAACGGCTGCATCAGATCAGTGTACAGTTTCCTCTTGAGAAAACTAAAGTACTGCGTGTCTGGGTGGGAGCAAAAGAAGAACAATTAGCAGAACTGCTCACCAACACGGGATATGCTCCGGCTCGCTATTTCTTTGAAATGGTGCGCCCCAACCTTGAGAACATCCCGGATCTGGCGATCCCGGACGGCCTGACTGTCCGCCCGCCGGTAAACAGGGATGAGTACTGGAAAGTTTTCAAGGCGGAGGAAGAAATTTTTCAGGACCACTGGGGAGCAACGGATTGGAAGGAAGAATGGTTTGAAGAATGGCAGGAGGAGCCGACGTTCAACCCATCGTTATACCAGGTGGCCTGGGATGGTGACGAGGTAGCGGGAATGGTACTCAATTTTATCGATAACCGCGAGAACGAGGATCACAACCGCAAGCGCGGCTATACCGAGGATATCGGTGTCCGCCGGGCGTACCGCCGCCGCGGCCTGGCGAAAGCGCTGATCGCCCGCAGCCTGAGAGTACTCAAGGAACAAGGCATTGAAGAAGCCGCACTCGGTGTTGATGTGGAAAACCCCAGCGGTGCCCTTGGGCTGTATGAAGATATGGGTTATGTGACCATCAAGCGCGACATGGTGATGGAGAAGGCGCTGCAGCAAGCGGAGGCGTGAGAGCGCAAGATCCAGGCGCTTCAGACTACCCACCCCTGTAAGAGCCGGTGATAGGATATTTTATTAACGGCTCTTGCTTCCCCTCCGGGCAGGCGCGGGCGCGGGGCATCGCCTCAATACTCAGAATATCCACACAACGCCAAAGCTCTGGGGCCGGTATTGATGCCGAGCACAGGGCCGGTGATATTGGTTATGATTTCTGTCGGGTTGAGGTCTTTTTTGACGCGTTCGATCAGATCCTGCGCTTCCTCACTCACGTTCCCATGCAGCACAGCGATACGTTTGATGGGGCCATCGCCAATGCGTTTGAGAAATTCCTGGTAGAAGGCTTCAACGGCTTTCGTGCGGGTGCGTACCTTGAGCAGCGACTCAACAAGCCCGGTTTCGTGGTTGATCTGGATCACAGGTTTAATTTTCAACGCGGAGGAAAGCAGGTTGCTGGCCATCCCGATTCGCCCACCCTTATACAGGTATTCAATCGAATCCATGAAAACCAGCTGCACCAACCGTTTACGTACCTGGTCGATCCGTTCGAGAACAGCCTGGATCGGTTTTCCGGCTTCGAGTGCGCGGGCTGCTGCCAGTACCTGCCAGCCGAGTGTCATTGTCGGCCCCCTGGAATCCACAACATGAACAGGAATATCGATCGTTGAGGAAGCCTGGATGGCTGTTTGATAGGTGGCGCTCATCGCACCGCTGACTGTCAGGACCAGGATCTCCTCCGCCCCCTGCGATTTCAGGCGGGCGAAGGTTTGAGCGAAATCATCCGGAGTTGGGCAGGATGAGGAAGGATACACCGGATCGGTTGCAAGGCGGGTATAAAACTCTTCGGGCTGCATGTCGATCCGGTCCCGAAAAATCTCCTCGCCCCAGATCACATATGTCGGCACAACGGTGATGTTATACTGGCTGACATAGGCTTCCGGCAGATCGCAGGTGCTGTCAGTAACAATGGCTGTCCGAAACGCTGGCATGATCCCGTCCATTTCTGATCGCAGCAGTTTGTTGCGCGATCGTGGGGAAGTGGTGCTGCGAATAAATCCAGAGCTGATAATTTGTGGGAAAACCGCATTTCAAAGTTTGCTGATTTGAGCAATAGGATACCATAATTCAACTTTCACCACGAATAAAACTGCCCTTGTTGTTGGTGCCCGGAATTTGCTGCCAACCTATATGAGTCCCACACTCCAGGGTTGGAATTACCACGGGTATGTCTACAGGTCTATTACTGCATCCTGTGAACGTGTTGACTTCCGCGCGCGCATGTCTATCATAGTGGTATGCCCTGATCACAGATACTGGCACAGTACATGTGGGAGGTTTACCGGGTGCTGTCTGATATCCCGGAGTGACCCAGCCTGATCTGGTATCTGGCCGGCTTTTCAGTATGGAATCAGGATCATGCAGGAGGACACTATGGATCGAGTGAAACAAATCCTGAACTGTGAAAACAAACTGGGCGAAGGGCCTGTATGGGACAACCGCAGTGCCACACTATACTGGCTCGATATTGAGGACCCTTTTTTGTGGTCCTGGCGTGTGGATCAAGGGAACCCGGAAAACACGCGGCTGGAGCTTGCTGTCGGTTGTCTTGGGTTGAAAACTGATGGGCGGCTGCTTGCTGCAGCAACACAGGGATTTGCTTATCTCGACCCGCACACCGGCGAGCTGCAGCCCATCCTGACCCCGCCGGAGAAGGACCCGGCCGTGCGGTTCAACGACGGCGCTGTCGGGCCGGATGGTGGTTTCTGGGCCGGTACTCTTTCAGACGAGCCTGTAAACCATCTATACCGGCTGGCACCGGACCTGTTGTGCGAAGTGAAGGAGAGCTGGATCCGGATTTCCAACGGTATCGGTTGGAGCCCTGACTGCACGCGTATGTACTACACTGATTCCCCCATGAAGCGGATCGATGTTTTTGATTATGACCGGGCCAGCGCCAGTTTATCAAACCGCCGTACTTTTATCGACACCAGCGAAGAACCCGGTTTTCCCGACGGCCTGACTGTAGACAGCGAGGGCTGCGTGTGGAGCGCCCGCTGGGATGGCTGGAAGGTTACCCGCTATAATCCTGCAGGTAATGTCTTACTGGAGGTTCCTGTTCCGGTACAGCGGCCGACAAGCTGCACTTTTGGGGGAGAGAATTTGAAGGACTTATTCATCACCTCAGCCTGGACCGGTCTGCCGCGCGATGAGGTTCGGCATAGTTCGGCAGGAAATCTGTTCCGGCTGCAAACGCATGTAACCGGGCAGGTCGAATACCTGTTTGGAGTTCCGGATAAGCGACTATGACCACCTGGAGCGGCTGTCTTCCAGATTGAGAGGGAAAACCCGCCGGAGTCTCCTGGCTGGCAGGTTTATACGGTTGACCATGGGAACGGGCCAAATGGTATTGAGAGTCGGAGGAGATTTTTTTGGCTAAAACACAAACTTCTTCTTTTGGGACCGGTAAACGCGAGGCTCATGATTCCAGCGAGTTCTATGCACGTACGATGATGCAGGAATCACAAGCTCAGCCGCTGTCGCCGGAAGAACTGGCAGGTATCGAAATTCCTGCTGTTGGGCCGTGGGCAAACAAGATATACAGCAAGGATGCGAGGCAGATGGAGGCTGTACCGGAGAATGCCGTCGCGCTGGCGTTTACCTCCCCACCGTACAACGTGGGGAAGGACTATGATGGGGATATGGACCTTGGAGCTTATCTCGGGCTTATTCGGGATGTCGGCGCGGAGGTGTATCGGGTGCTGCGCCCGGGGGGGCGATTCCTTGTCAACATAGCCAATGTCGGCCGCAAGCCGTACCTGCCCCTTCATGCCTATTTCTGGCAGCTTTTTCTTGAGCTCGGTTTCCTTCCGATGGGAGAGATCATCTGGCAGAAAGCAAAAGGGGCCAGCGGCAGCTGTGCGTGGGGCAGCTGGTTGAGCGCCCGGGCGCCGCGGCTGCGCGATGTTCACGAATATATCCTGGTGCTGGTCAAGCAGGCCTATTCCCGCCCTGATAAAGGGGAATCAGATATTTCACGGGATGCGTTTCTCGAATCCACCCTCTCTGTCTGGAAAATCCAGGCTGAATCCGCCCGAAAGGTGGGGCATCCGGCGCCGTTTCCGATGGCGCTGGCTGAGCGGGTCATCCAATTGTATTCCTACAGGGGGGATGTGGTACTGGATCCATTTGCCGGTTCCGGCACGACCTGTGCCGCGGCAAAAAAACTGGGCCGGGCTTATGTGGGGTATGAGGTGTCTGAGGGGTACTGTGCCCTGGCTGAAGAACGGATCGTAACAGAAGGTTTATAGAACAGAAGGACTGGAAGTGGTACAGCCGGCATTTACTTTCTGGAACAAACAGGGAAGGCTATGCGCACATGCCGTTTTTGCATACGCTATGAGCCGGCAGGATGGCGGTGGTTATTGCGGGACCAGATCACACTGTCGGCCGCGATCAGGATCAAGCCGATCCACACAAAGATGAAACCCACCAGGCGCCCGAGAGAAAACGGTTCGTTATAGACGAATACACCCAGGAAGAAGAACATGGTAGGTGTGATGTACTGCAGGATTCCGACCAGCGAGAGCGGAATGCGCTGGGCTGCCGCAGAGAACAGCAGCAGGGGGAGGACGGTTACAGGGCCGGCGCCGATCATCAATATATTTGCCATTGCCCCGGAGTGTAAAAAAGCGCCTGCTCCATTCAAGTCGGAAAACAGCAGAAGACCGGCCGCCGGCAGAAACAGGATCCCGGTTTCCAGCGCCAGTCCATCGACGGAGCCGAGCGGCGATGTCTTTTTCAGCAGCCCGTACACAGCAAATGTGGAGGCCAGGATGAGTGCGATCCACGGAGGTTCGCCGTAGAGGAAGGTGAGGTACAGGACACCCGCGACGGCCATGCCGATCGCTGCCCACTGTGCAGGGCGCAGCCGCTCGCGCAGGAAGAGCACGCCGAGCGCAACACTTAGCAGCGGGTTGATGAAGTATGCCAGACTTGTTTCGATCACAAAACCCGCGCTGACAGCCCATACATAGATTCCCCAGTTTGCCCCCAGCAGTACAGCTGCGGCAGCATACCGGGCCAGTACAACCGGCTGCTTCAACGCTGCCTTGAGGACCTTCCTTTTTGAGGTGATCAAAATTAAGATAATTAAAAGAAGGAAGGACCACACGATCCGGTGTCCGAGGATCTGTATCGCCGGGACGCTGCCAAGCTGCTTCCAGTAAATCGGGAAGAAGCCGAATATTGTAAATGCAGAAATCGCGTACCAGGTACCTTTGTTCATGGAAAACTGCAGCAGCCTCACTGTGAAGTTGAAAGCGTTAATCATACTCCAGAATCGAGGGAATCAGAGGAAATCAGTTAACTGAAAAGAGGTTGCAAGGACTGGCTTGCTTGTACCCTTCGCCCGGGACGCGCTGCGATGGGGTTTTTTCAAGTAAAAAAAGAACCGGGCTGTTCACCCGGCTCCAGAAATTCTGTGTGAAAATTGGATGCTACTCGATGCTGATCAGCACTGCCCGTACCGCACGGCGGTAGAGGTAGTTATCGGCAGCGTGGTTGAAGTCCTCACATGTGAGCAGCGTGACCCAGTCGTATTCCTCATGGCGGAAGGCCGAATTCACCTGCCAAGGCATCAGCAGCGTGTTGGCGCGCACTTCGTAAGTATAGGTCAAGCCGAAGGCACGGATCTCGAAACGGTCGCCGAAGCGCAGGTCCTTAAGGCCGACGAACGGGCCCGGCAGATTGCTGGCATCCCACACATGCCCGGTGAGTACGGTGTTGCCGGACGAGGTGGGGAAGGCGCTGCCTTCCAGCCAGCCGGCGCTGCGGCCCAGCCAGGTGATGTCCCAGCTATCTTCTACCAGCGGTACACCGACAATCGGCATGCTCACCCCCAGCGTGGGGATGGACAGTGTCAAACCCGCATCGGCGTAGCGGCTGCTGGAGGGCTGTACCGGCAGAGGAGTCACCCGTCCGGGGGCAAAGCCGGTGGCCGGGATCAGCAGTCCGAGCACGATATCATCGTCACCACCGCCGCCGGTATTCCGGCGGATGCGGAAGTCGAGTGTGTAGTCGGTGCCCATGTTGGCGCCGTCGCCGGCAAGGGCGGCCCCGGTCAGGTCGCGCAGCGTGGCCGAGCCGCATACATACAGGCGGTACCACCCGTTGCCAAGGGTGGATCCGAAGGTCAATGTGGCAGTGGAGGTGATGTCGTTGTAAGTTACATCGGTGATCGGGATGGAGAGATCCGCCGGGTCGACACCAACACCGTTCTTGACATCATCGCAGGTGCCGGTCTGGAACGTGCCGTCGCTGCCGCCGAAGATCAGCAGGTAGTTGAGCGGATTGGTGACCTCATCTCCCGGGGTTGTTTCGTCCATCAGCTCGCTGAAGCGCACCAGGATCTGGGTCAGGCTGCGCAGCGTTTCGTCTGGTGTTAGCACGCCGTCGGCGGTGCCCGGGATGCTGTCGATATCGCTGGTGAGAATGGTGGGCGGCAGGACGGAGACGGTAATACTGACCGCGTCGGTGTCGGTCTGCGCGCCGCCGGAGCCGGTGTGGCCCTCGTCATCGCTGGTGATGGTCAGAGTATCGATCCCTGCAAAACCTGTGTCGGGGGTATATACCAGGCCCTCGAGGGCGGCGTTGATAAATGAAAGGCTGCCGTTGAAGGTTAAGGCGGCATCATTCGTCCCGTCGCCGATGCTGAATACCAGCCCGGCACTATCGCCGAGGGTGAGCGTGCCGTGAGCTACGCTGAGGGAGATGCTCATGTCCAGGCTTCCGGCATCCACGTCGCTGACCGAAATCAGGTTGCTATCGGCGGTGGAGAAGGTCAACTCCATGCCGTCGTTGGTGTTCTGCAGGGCAGGCACACTGTTCACAGGGGCTTCATTAACGTTGGTCACGGTGACGTTGAACTGCTTTGCGTATGTATCTCCTTCACCATCCTCAGTCTGGACGCATACTTCGTAGGAAGTGGTTGATCCTTCATATTCAAAAACTTCATCGGACTGCAGCTCGCTGCCAGAGATCTGGAAGGAAGCGTTACCGCTCGAATCGCAGCCGGATACGCCGGTGACCAGGGAGTAGGTGTGGCTGTCGCCCGCATCCGGGTCGGTGGTGGCAAGGCTGCCAACAACCGTGCCGGCTGGTTCGTTTTCGGCGATGGTGTTGTTGTCGAGGGTGATATTCGTCGGGGCATCGTTGACCGGGGTGATGATGATGTCAAAGGATACAGGTCCGTAGCTGTCATCGCCGCCGTTGGCGGTACCACCGTCATCGCGCAGGGTCACACTGATGGTGGCTGTACCGGCTGCGTTCGAAGCGGGGGTAAACAGCAGGGTTCCGTTATCCATCAACGCCGGAATCGAAGTGAGCAGCCCGGGGTTGCTGGTGACCTGGGTAGTGAACCAGATATCCTGGTTCATTTCCGGGTCACCGTCATCGATATCAGTCGCCCAGGTGCCGGACCAGGGGCCCGAATCCTCGGCCACAGTGATATCGCCGCCGCTGGTGAAGATCGGCTCGGTATTGACGTAGGACACATTGATGGTGAAGCTGATGGGCCCGTAGGTGTTGTCTCCTCCGTTGGTCGTGCCGCCGTTGTCGCGCAGTTCGAGTCCGATCGCGGCGCTGCCGGAGGTATCGGCGGCGAGTGTGAAACTCAGAGTGCCGTTCGAAGCGACCGCCGGAGCAGTGCTGAAAAGGGATGGATTGCTGTTGCTCGTGACGACAAAGTTGAGCGTCTGTGTTGCCTCCGGATCGCCGTCATCGATGCCGGTTGCCCAGGCGGCGGAGTAGGCACCGGAATTTTCCAGCACGCTGACATTGCCGCCGCTTGTGAAGGACGGTTCATCATTTACCGCGGTCACCGTGATGGTGAAGTTGATAGGCCCGTAGGTATCATCATTGCTTCCAGCTGAACCGCCGTTGTCGTGCAGCTCGAGCCCGATTGTGGCGCTGCCGTTGGCATCAGCGGCAGGTGTGAAGCTGAGCGTGCCGTCTGATGAGACCGAGGGCCCGGTGCTGAACAGAGAAGAATTGCTGTTGCTGGCGACGACGAAGGAGAGTGTCTGGGTTAGCTCGGGATCGCCGTCATCGATATCCGTCGCCCAGGCGGCGGAGTAGGCAGCGGAATCCTCCAGCACGGTGACATTGCCGCCGCTGGTAAAGGATGGTTCTCCATTTACTGCGGTCACATTGAAGGTCAGCGTATTGGGTGTGGGATCGAGGTCGACACCACCGTTGGCTGTGCCGCCGTCATCACGCACCTGGAAAGTGAAGCTGGTATAGGGATTGCCGTTGGCATCGGCAGCCGGGGTGAAAGCCAGGTTCGGGATATTTGCCGTCGTGATCTCCTGCCCGGTGGTGACGGGGCTGCCGCTGAGTGTCAGGCTGCCTGCTGCGGGCAGGGTGGTGATTCGCACGCTGAGAAAATTGTCTGCAGGAGAATCGGAGGGATCCTGGAAGCCGAAGTTGGAGGCAAGGAAGGTATGGCTGCTGTTTTCCGAAAGCGTGTAGGAAGCATTTGTGCCGCTTGGAGGATCGTTGATATCATAAACGGTTGTCTGGAAGGTGCCCCTGCCTGCCATACCCTCACAATCCATTACCTCGACAGAGCCATCATGTATTCCCTCAATATAGAAGGTATGTCCGGCCTGAATGGTGTATGGAGGCAGGGTGGTGATTGTCTGGTTGGTAACCGGGGATGAATCGCCCCAGTCAATACGGACCTGGAAGCCGGCAGCGCAAAAATCATCTGTGAAGGAACCCAGGTTGAAGGACTTGTAGACATTGTTGACAGCCGTCTGATCCGAGAGAGAAACGACAGGTGCTGATCCGAAGTCGCTTACCAGCTCACCGAACTGATATGCGGTGCACAATTGAGTATGCGCTGGATTGGAACAGCTGTCGGAAGAAGAAAGATCCCAGCCATTGTTGTCAAAATGCCCGGAGTAGAGCATCAAACGGCCGGTCGGGCTGGCGTAGATACCCCCTGCAGCTGTGAAATCGCCGATATCGAGTCCGTCTTCCGTTTCCAGGTAAATATGGAGCTCCTGGATCCGGGTGAGTGAAGGTGTGGGATTAACTTCATATATATCTGCATAATCCGTTCCCCCGGGCTCGGCGCTGCCGCTGCGTGTCATGACCAGGTAGAGGGTGTCATCGGGTGTTGAGTATACAAAATTGGCTGTCTGCGCATATTTTTCATCGATATGCGCTGTGTCGAGATATTGGTAAGGGCCATAAATCGTGGGCGCAGTGAGGAATGTCCAGTTGTTCATATCACCGGCGGAGTGAACAAAAAGGAGTTCTGTGCCCGAACCTGTATCATATTCCGTTACACCGATAGCACCCATCGTTGGCAGGTTCTGGGTGGTTTCCGGGTCAGTTGTATAGAACTGGGTAATGATCGTAACAAACGGCATGCAGCCTGCTGACGGGCAGGTATCCAGGTGTGAAAGGTCGAATACCGCAATGGCACCGCGGTTGGCTTCGCTGCCGGCGCAGTAGTACTGGTATTTTTCGTCTGTGGGGTAATCCGGATCCTCGACCGTACTGCATGTTTTTTCCAGAGGAACGAAAAGGAAGTGATCGTAGACCTGCATTCCACCGCCGTGTTTCCAGCCGAGCTGCGCTCCGAATTCATCAGGAGGCACAATATCGTTGGTAAATATCACATTATGTACAGTTGTGTTATTGAGATAGGGCTTGCAATCACCGCTGTCGATTTCAGAACATGTTTCTCCCAGTTCTTCACCATCGGATCCGCTGTGACTGTCCATACGCACGACAACCAGTTCACCGGGATGATCTGTACCCAGTGTCCACGGGTTTCCGTTGCGGGAAAAGAAGAAATACGGCGTGCCGCCGACATCATAGCGGGCGATGCCCTGTACATGCATATAGGTTTCCGGGTCTTCCCCGATGAAGGAGGTTCCACCCTGCCAATAGGTAAATGCCAGGGCTTCGCTGTCATGCCTGCGGTAGTCCTCATTGGGCAGGGAGTCGAACTGATCCAGCAGAGAGCCTGCCCAGTAATATTTATACAGTCCCTGGGCAAGGGCGACACTCAAGGTCAGCAGTGAAATAAGGATGCTGAAGAGGGCTGCGTTTCGAAATATTATTTTGAAGACGGCTTTCCTTTGTTTTCCCCCTGGTTTGTTTCGCTTAACAACAGCAGGAATCCGATCCAGGATGTCAGCCACATTTACCTCCAACGGCATAATAAATATAGAGATCCCCCCCGTGTGTAAAAATTGGGCATTATCTATATCATGTATTCATCCTGAACCAGCAGTGAGAACAAATAATCTCCACTCTTCGAAACCTAACCATAACTATACAATAAAAATTATTTATGATGCAATAGCACCTGCATACGCAGGGATTTATTACGAGAAAAATGGATATAAACCAGGAGGCGAGTCGCCTGGCACCGGGCGATTTTACAATGAGGTATGTTTGCTGCTGCTTGACAGGCAGGATTATTGCGACTGACAATTTTTCCATATTGGTCAGGTGCAGTTACTCCACACACTATCAGATCCAATGACAGGGCCAGGTTACATCACCTGTATGGTGTTAAACACGAGGGGGAATACCAGACGGCAGCTTCAGCAAACAAACGGATAATGAAAAACCCAATCCCGGTACCAGGGTATGGGTTTCCTGGCGGGATTGGGCTTCCAACACCTCTGGAATGGCTGTGTCCGGCAAGTGATCAACGTGTGTGGTTGTTCAGCTTCTTCATCAGCCAGAGGTAGCCATCTTCCAGGCTGGGGGGTTCGGCAGACGCGTCCGGATACCCTTCGAGCTGGTCGCAGACGACGCGGTATTTCGTTCCTTCCGGGAGGTGCTGTACGGACACGATCGTGCTTCCGCTGTCCGGCTTGCTGCCGTCCGGGGTGATGATGCTCCAGACGTGGCCGTTGGCTTGGTGGATCAATTCGGCGGGTGTACCGTTGAAGCAAATCAGGCCTTCGGCCAGGACAGCCATGTCCCGGCAGGCCTGGCCGATATCGGCAACGATATGGGTCGACAGGAGCACAATCCTGTCTTCCGACAGGTCGACCAGCATGTTGCGGAAGCGGATCCGTTCCTCCGGGTCCAGCCCGGCAGTGGGCTCGTCAACGATCAGGATGGCCGGATCATTAACCAGGGCCTGGGCGATGCCCACCCTGCGCTTCATACCGCCGGAGTATTCCTTGATCTTGCGGTCTGCAGCATCGGCAAGGGAAACGGTATCCAGCACATCGTCTGTCCGCTTCTTTCTCTGGCTGGTATCTGCAATACCTTTCAGGATGGCCATGTAGTCGATAAACTGGCGCCCGGTGAGGTCGGGATACAGGCCCAGTTCCTGGGGCAGGTAGCCGAGCTGCTTTTTCATCTCCTGCTTGCCCTTTTCGGAACTGATATTGATGCCGTTCACGTGTACGGAGCCGGAGGTGATGGTGCCGATACCGGCGAGGATACGCATGAGCGTGGTCTTGCCGGCGCCGTTGGGGCCGAGCAGGCCGAACAGGCCGTTCTCGATCCACAGGTCTATTCCTTTCAGGGCATGGACAGCTTTGCTTCCGCTGCCGTAGGATTTTTTGAGGTTTGTTATTTCGATCATGATAGTCCCTTCAGATATACCGTTCGCGTTTTGTTAGCGACAGGAAGATGAGTCCGAGCAAGCAGACTGTGATTATGGATAGTACGGCCTGGTTCAGGATCAGGGGATCACCCAGCGGATCCATCACACCGTAAAACAGCAGGAAGCTCCTGGCGAATGGGTCTCGTGCGAACCAGCCGCGCATTAGAAGCTGCGTGATCCACAGCATGCTTACAGCTGCAGTACCGCCGCTGCTGTTTCGTGTTCCCAGTGAGGCTGCACAGCCGAGGGCGGACGATACCAGGCACGGAATGAGCCAGACCAACTGCCTCTGCAGGAGGCCTCCAAGCGGTGTTAGTGATATCCCCAGCAGCTGGACAACAGCCTGGAAGACAAGGCTTGTAAGTGTCATGGCGGCCAGCACGATGCCGAGGCGTTCCAGAATCATGGTCCAGAGAGACTGGCTGGTCGTAAACTGCAGCTCCAGCGCAGTGTCTCTGAGGAAGATAAAGGAAGCCAGCCCACCTGCCAGCAGCGGAAGAAGGAACCCGAGGAAGGCTCTGGCTGTGTTGTACTTCTGATCTTCCGGTGCCAGTACAACCAGGATAAGGAACAGGCTCATCAAGGCTCCGGGCAGCCAGAAAAGGTCTTTTTGAAACGTCTGAAAACTATAGAAAAGTCGCTTGGTCATATCAACGAATCTCTCTTTAAGGTCAACTGCGCTGCTCGGTTCGTCTGATGTAGACGACAAGGACCGAGAGAGCCAGGCCTGCACAGAGCAGGAGTAAAAAGATGTTCAGAACGGCATCACTGGCCGGTACCGGCGTGTCTTGAGCAGAGATGGTTGCGCCGAAAAATGCCTGCAGGGCGTGCCGTCCGGACGCGTTCAACAGGGTATCCGACAGCGTGGGCAGGACAGTCGGGCTGAGATAGTTGCCCCAGAACCAGTACCCGGTGAACAGGATCTGGTAAATGCGTACAGGCATAATCATCGGGCAGGCGAGCGAGAAGGCGGTGATGAAAAACAGGGCCGGTGCCGAAATGGCAGTCAGTGCATACAGCGTATAGGCGATCATAACCGCAGAGACACCCATCACGAGAACCATCATGGCAGTGATCAGGAAAACGATTACGAACTCGATCGAAAGCAGCGAGAACACTGTCCCGAGGTACTTGCCGGCAACATAGCTGACATTGCTTACACCGGTCGCCTGAAGGATTTCCCTGGTTCCAAGGCGGTAGTCACGCACGAGCCTGTCTGCGGCGGAAATACCTGCAAACACAGGGAAAAACAGGTTGATAAAAAACATCGTGTGCCCGGCTTCCTGGAGCAGCTCCCTGTTCGTGAGAAGGGCTGATTCAGTATAGGAACCGCTGTCCAGCAGCAGGTAGATGTAGAAGGCGGAGAACAGGAGCGCCAGGATGAGGAGCCCCTTCCGCTGGATGGACATTCTGTACTCATAACGGAGCACACCAAAAAAAGCTGACATCAGTTCCTCCAGATGGTTTGATTCAGGCTTGAAGCGTTCTGGCAGGTTTGACCCGTTTGAGCGAAACAAGCATAACGGAAAACAATACGGCCGAGATCAGATAGAGTGAAACGGGAGATTTCCAGAAACGCAGGAAAAGATTTCCGGAGGGCTCGAAAAGGCCGAAATAATCCGGATTGATCATGAGATATTTCCCCAACCAGAGTGAGTATGCCAGTGCCACAGCTTTTTCGGAATCAATCAGGATGGACAAACTCAGGCTCAGCGTGGAAAGAAACGTCATAGGTGCCAGCCAGTCTTTGACAAGCGGCAGGACGATCTCAGGCGAGTAGTACGCAGCCAACCCTGCGGAAAGTACAGCCAGGATGAGCAGGTTGTACCCGAACACAAGAACTGTACGTGCGAGCAGGATCTGGACCTGGGAAGCCGGGGTCGAGAGCACCAGTTCGTGGGCCGGGTCGTGGTCACTGCCGTAGATCAGCGCAAGCCCGCCTGCCGACACCATCGGTGCGAGCGCGTACAGGAAAGCCGTTTTATCCAACAACAGGGTGACCACAAAACCCAGGACCAGGATCATGAAAGAAGCCGTCCAGATTTCCTTTTTGACCAGCGGCAGCTGCGCGAGGAGAATCTGCCACAGCCGCTGGGGGAGGGATGGCCGGTGTTCCCGTTCGTGGATGGATGCAAGTGCGTTATCCAGAGCCGCGGCCGGCGCGTGCGCTGAGGATGATCCGGATGTGATCACCCAATCCAGGCCCTTCCAGAGTGCCAGTTCGCTCTGGCATTCCGGGCAGTTCAGGATGTGTTCCTGCAGCCGGGCTGTCTCTCCGGGAGAGAGTTTGCCCGTGACGTAGAACGGGAGGAGCTCCCTGATCCTTTCGTGTTCGTTCATTTACAAATCCTCCAGCGAGAGGCCCTGGCGGGAAAGTGTGCCGCGCAGGGAGTCTTTCGCGTATTTCAAACGGCTCTTGACCGTGCCTTCAGGAATACCGCAGATCCGGGCTGTCTCTTTCAACGACATCTGGTGGTAGAAGACCAGCTCGAGCACGGTCCGGTGTTCGACTGAGAGCTCCTGCAGGCCTTCCTGAAGCAGCTGGCTGCGTTCGCTGTGAATGAGTTTCCCTTCCACCGGCTGGGCCTGGGGATCTGCACCGGGGTTGATGTCCTCGAGTGGAACCGTCTCTCTGGTCCGGAAAGTCCGCATACACTTGTTGTGGACGATACGCAGCAGCCAGGCGAGGACACGGCCCTTCCCCCGGTAGGAGTGTGCTTTTTCCCACACGGTCAGCAGTGTATCCTGCAGCACATCCTCGGCGAGAACCTGATTTCCGAGGATCCGCAGTGCATAGGCGTACAGGCGTGAACCAAAGCGCGTATAGAGATCAGCCAGTGCACTGTCACTGCCCTTCGCGATCCGGTGAATCAGCTGCTGGTCTTCGGTGTATCGTTCTGCCATGTTTTCCAGGACCATTTCAACCATATTTCGTGCCCGTTCCTGCCGGTGCTGAGTGTATACCGGAACAGCTTTTTGTGTTGCTTACATGAGAATGATCCGGAAAGAAAAAAAAGGTTCAGAATTGGTGGGTGAAAGAAACATCCCACAGATGTAAAATCTGCGGGATGCTGTCTGTGCCCCAGGCGGGAGTCGAACCCACAACCTAAGCTTTAGGAGAGCTTCGCTCTGTCCTATTGAGCTACTGGGGCATGGTTGCCTGGATTATACACTGTTTGAGCGGGGATTCTCAATCCCCCCTTTTGGTTTTCCTCCATCTGCCCCTGTATAGACCGGGGACATCGTGAACACCCGGGCAGAGACATGGTGGACATATCTTCAATCACTTGTTTCTATCAATCCCCAGCTTCCAGCTGATCAATTGAAAAACCTGCCCCCAGAACACTGTCGTTATGAGCTTACGGGGCACCATGTTGTAAGGGGAGATCAGGTTTTTATATGGGCTAATCGAAGATATATTAGCGATGGAACAATCTTCGGTTGGAGAAACAGAGCCAAGGGCTGCGCTGTAAGCAGAATTATTCACTGCGGTATTGCTCCCATTTTCCCTGGACACGCGAGAGCACCGGGTGATTGAAGATCCTTCGCCTGGAGGGGATCCATGCAACCCGCTGAGCCAAGAGCAGGTTGCCACGGTCGCTCCTGTTTTATCGGGGGTATTAGCAGTTAAATGAACGCTCCTCGAAATGACACCCGGCATGTCGCTGCCATGGCAGCTTCAATCATTTCAAAGGGTTTCGACAGGTAGAAGAACGCTCCTCGCGATGATATGTGGTATGTCGTTGCGAACTTGCGGGGCACCATGTTGTGAGGAGCCTGAACGCCTTGACTCTATAGTTCCCCCTGCTCGACCAGGTAGCAGCTCACTTTTGTATTCCGCCCGGTCAGGCGGAGGGGTTTGAGGGCACGGGCAGATACGGACATGGGCTTTACCAGATCGTACGTGGCGCTGGTAAGAAGGATCTGGCCGCCGCGCGCCCTTTCCTGCAGCCGTTTGGCTATGTTCACTACATCGCCGATAACGGTGTAATCCATAAACTGTTCCGATCCGATATTGCCGACCACAGCCTCGCCGCTGTGCAGGCCGATGCCCAGGCCGAGACCGCAGAATCTGTCCTTGTCGCTGCTGCAAAGGTTCTGGAAAATGCGCTGCATCGTGACAGCAGCATCCATAGCGCGCTGCGGAGCATCCCGGTGGGGAATTGGGGCGCCGAAGAACGCCATCAGACCGTCCCCGAGGTATTTGTCAAAGGTTCCCTGGTGATTGAAGATAACCTGGCTGAGGGGTTTGAAAATTTCGTTCAGCGTTTCGATCACATGCTCAGCTGAATGTTTTTCCGTATAGGATGAGAACCCCCGGATATCTGCAAAGAGAATGGTCACACTCCGTGTTTCACCGCCGAGCTGCAGGTAGCGGTCCGGGTCGGTCAGGATGATGTCGGCGACCTCATCATCGACAAACCGGCCGAGTACCTGGCGCAGCAGATGGTTTCGGGCTTCGATTTCATCGTGCAGTTTTTTCATCCGCAGCAGGGAACGCACGCGGGTGAGCAGCACAATAGAGCTGTAGGGTTTACTCAGGAAATCATCTGCGCCGGCATCAATCGCATTGATCTTCTGCTCATCCGTGTCGTATGCGGTCACAATAATGACGGGGGTGAGATGGGTGACCGTATCTGATTTGATGGCGCTGCACACAGACAGGCCGTCCATGCGGGGCATATGAATGTCGAGGATGGCCAGATCGGGTATTTGCTGTGCCATCTTTTCCAGCGCGTCCTGTCCGTCGACAGCAGCGAGGACTTCAGCACCGTTATTCTGCAGCATTGTCTGCAGCAGATCGCGATTAAACCAGTCATCATCCGCAATCAGAATGCAGGGTTTGCGGCCGGTTATGTGGGATAGATCCATTGACTCAGATTCTGCACCCATCTATGCCCGATCCGGTTTCCAGGTAATCAGTGTTTTTTGCTGGCTGCGATGGCCATTTTAACTTCGCCGACTGCCTTCGTTACTTCGATTTCGCGCGGGCATGCATCGGTGCAGTTAAATACGTCATGGCACCGCCATACGCCCATACGGTCGTCCAGGATGGCCAGGCGGGCTTCGGCGCCGCGATCGCGGCTGTCGAAGATGAACCGGTGAGCCTGGACAATGGCCGCCGGGCCGACATATTCCATACTTGCCCAGAAGGACGGGCAGGATGTGGTGCACGCACCGCACAGGATACACTTGGTGGTGTCATCGAAAAGAGCACGCTCTTCCGGGCTCTGCAGGCGTTCGCAGGCGGGTTCCGGTTCGTCGTTAATAAGGAACGGCAGCACGGAGCGGTAGTGATCAAAGAAAGGCTCCATGTCCACGATAAGGTCCTTGATGACCGGCACCCCGAGCAGCGGTTCGACGGTGATTTTCCGACCCACGGTCTTAACCAGCACCTTGCAGGCCAGCCGGTTGACACCGTTGATACGCATGGCATCTGATCCGCACACGCCATGTGCACACGACCGCCGGTAGGATAATGTGCCGTCCTGTTCCCATTTCACCCTGTTGAGAAGATCGAGCACCTGGTCGTTGGGCTCAGCCTCGAGCGTGTAGGTTTCGAAGCGGGCTTTTTTGTCTGTTTCCGGGTTGTAGCGGAATACTCGCAGTTTGACTTCCATGGGCTTCTCCTAGTACACGCGTGCTTTCGGTTGATACTTTGTAATCGAAACCGGTTTATAGTCGATGCGCAGCCCGTCTGGTGTGAGATACACCAGCGAGTGTTTGAGCCAGTTTTTATCATCCCGTTTGGGGAAATCCTCACGGGCATGTGCGCCGCGGCTCTCTTTCCGTTTCAGAGCAGCTGCTGCAGTGACTTCAGCCGTATCCAGCAGGCAGCCGAGCTCCCAGGCTTCGAACAGGTCAGTATTGAATATCTTGCCCTGATCGCCGACGCGGATCCGGGCGAAGCGCTGTTTAAGTTCGCGCACGGTATCGAGTGCCTGCTGCATGCCCTCTTCGGTTCGGAAAACCCCGACATGATCGAACATCACCTTCTGCATATCACGCCGGATGACATCGACTTTCTCATCACCGGGGCCGTTCAACAGGATGTCCAGCTGCCGGCGGGCCGGATCTGCAGCATTGCGGGGAAGCGGAGCGAAAGTGTTCTGGTTGGCGTATTCCGCCGCCCGGTTCCCGCATTCCCTTCCGAAGACGACGATGTCGAGAAGTGAGTTGGTTCCCAGCCGGTTGGCTCCGTGCACCGATACACAGGCGATCTCCCCGGCGGCATACAGGCCGGGCAGCACGGTGCCTTTCTTGTCCAGAAGCACCTCACCGCGTACATTGGTGGGAATGCCGCCCATGGCGTAGTGGGCGGTGGGCTGCACCGGCATCGGCTGGCGGAGAGGGTCGACATCCAGGTAGGTCTTGCAGAAGTCGATGATGTCCGGCAGTTTAGCCAGGATCTGCTCGCCGGTGACGGTATAAGGAGAACCGTCTGTGTTGGTACGGCCGTCCAGCTTGGCGTATTTGTTCACCGTCTCCGGGCGCACATCCAGGTTGAGGAAGCGTTTGCCGTTGATGCCATTCCCATCCCTCATTTCAAGATACATGGCCCGGCTGACCACATCGCGTGAGGCAAGATCCTTTACGGAGGGCGCGTAACGCTCCATGAAGCGTTCGCCCTCATTATTGAGCAGTACGCCTCCTTCACCGCGTACGCCTTCAGTGATCAATATGCCCAGCTTGTAGATTCCGGTCGGGTGGAACTGGAAAAATTCCATGTCTTCAGCGGGAATGCCGTGGCGCATGGTGAGAGCTACACCGTCGGCAGTATAGGAATGGGCATTGGAGGTGATCTCCCACACGCGCCCGTATCCGCCGGTTGCCAGGATGACGGCTTTGGCATGGATGGTGTGCAGTTCGCCGGTGGCGATGTCGGCAGCGATCACACCGCGGGTGATGCCATCCTCGATGATCAGGTCGATCACCTGGTACTCGTCATAGAAGTCTACCTGGTTCTTGATGCACTGCTGGTAGAGTGTCTGCAGGATCATGTGCCCGGTGCGGTCGGCGGCGTAGCAGGCTCGGCGCACCGGCTTGCCGGTCTCGTTGTTGGTGTGCCCGCCGAATGGGCGTTGGGCGATCTTGCCCTCCGGGGTGCGGCTGAAGGGCAGCCCCATGTGTTCCAGTTCGTAGACGGTGGGGATGGCTTCGGAGCACATGAATTCGATCGCATCCTGGTCTCCCAGGTAGTCACTTCCTTTAACGGTGTCGTAGGTGTGCCATTCAGCACGGTCCTCTTCTTCGTTTCCCAGCGCAGCACCGACACCTCCCTGGGCAGTACCGGTATGGGAGCGGACCGGGTAGAGTTTACTCAGCACTGCGGTGCGGGCTGTTCGGGAGGCATACAGGGCAGCCATCAACCCGGCGCCTCCTGCTCCAACGATAACGACATCAAATTGATTGGTTGGCATATGGTTCTCCAGTTCCTTGATCCGGCTCTGTCAGGAAGCCAGGATTACATAGATGGCGAAAAGCAATGCCGCCAGCAGGCCGAGAAAGACCAGCGTGCGGAGAGCAGCGATCAGCAGCGGACTTTCGATGTAGTCTTCCAGGACCATGCGCAGCCCGTTAAAGCCATGAACGGCTGCGAAAAAGAACATCAGGGTGGCATAGATCTGCCAGAAAGCATTCGACCAGCCTGCTGTCAGATCAGGTATGTCGCTGTTGACGACATGGTTGGGGTTGGGAAAGAACATCCAGCGCAAAAAACCAGGCATGTCGAGTTGGGTTCGTCCACCGAGAATAAAGGCAACGCCCATACTGATTGCGCCGAACAGGAGCAAGCCCAGCCCGGAAAAACGGGTGAGAAGCCACATTCCCCTTTCAAATTGACTGGCAGAACGCGGCTGTTGACTGATACGCATGGGATAACCTCCTCAATGAGTCAGGTGCTCGGGCAGCTGGTTCGTCAGGCCAGAGCGTTCTGGACCAGGAAATATACGGGCAGGCCATACAGGGACAGGAACAATATCCACTGCAGCCACAACAGCTCCTGATCAAAACGCAGGAGCTGTGGAAAAAGGTCCATCAAGGCTATTCTGGTCCCGTGCAGTGCGTGGTACAGGACACAGAAATAGACAACAATCTGGAAGATCCAGGATTCATACAGCGCCGTTAATGTGACTGCCAGATCGCTGCCGATCTGTTGGAGAAAAAAAGCCGCAATGACATGGGTGCCAACGAATACGAGTATACCCAGCCCGGTGATGCGGTGGAGTATCCAGCTGAGCATGTTGGATCTGCCTTTGTAGCGCAGGGCCTGCCGAACAGGTACGTTTCTTGTCAGGGGCATATATCCTCCATAATATAGTGTAAGGGAGTAAATCCATTATACAGACAACAATGTTTTCCCCAAAACCAAAAAGGCAGGAATATCCCTGACATCTGTCTATTCCCAAAGCATGATGAAAGACACACTGAGAAGGAACAGCTTGCCCGTTGTTCTGGTGGGAGCGATTTGTGTACAATGGGACTGCCGGTTTAATTCGAGGAAATTTTAAATTCATGGGAGAGATAGATGACCGAAGGTCACGGCCTTTCAAGAAGAGCCTTTGTTTCCGGAGCGGTTGCCTTTCTGGGCGGTATTATCGGCCTGGTTCTCGCCCTTCCTGCGATTGGATATCTGCTTTCTCCGGTTTTGAAAAAGGCCGGGTTCGATACAGAAGAGTGGATTCCATTGGGGCCGGTGGGTGAACTGGAAACAGGCAAGCCGCATCTCTTTACCTTTTCCCGCACCCGCAGGGTTGGCTGGGAAACCACTGGTCAGAGTTTTGGGATCTATGTAGTGAAGAAGCCCGATGGCGGGTATGATGTGTTCTCCAATGTCTGTACACATCTTAGCTGCCGGGTGACGTGGGAGGAAGACCGGGACATGTTCGTTTGCCCCTGCCACAGCGGCTTTTTTGCACTGGACGGTGGCGTTATCAGCGGCCCGCAGCCGCGCCCGTTGGACCAGTATGACTATGTTGTTGAAGAAGGCATTCTGAAGATCCACCTGGCGGAGGTGTGATGTGACAGCAAAGATCCTGGCATGGCTTGATGAGAGACTGGGGCTGCAGGCGATCTATAACACCGTACTCGATCGTAAAGTCCCCAAAGTAAACTGGTGGTTTACGCTCGGCAGCGCTTCGCTTTTCCTCGCTGTCACACAGGCAGTAACCGGTATCCTGCTTTCTGCATACTACGTTCCCCACCCGGATCATGCCTACGACAGTGTGCAGTACATCATGAACGAGGTAGCTTTCGGCTGGCTGATCCGCGGTATCCACCATTGGGGAGCCACCCTGATGGTGATCACGGTTTTTATCCATCTGCTGCGGACCTTTTTCTATGCTGCCTATAAATACCCGCGGGAGTTCACCTGGATTACCGGGGTGGTGCTGTTTATCGCTACCCTGGGGATGGGTTTTACCGGCTACCTGCTGCCCTGGAACCAGCGGGCTTACTGGGCTACCACGGTCGGTACATCGATTGCAGAAACGGTCCCCTGGCTGGGGCCGTTTATCATGCAGGCGCTGCGCGGCGGCACAGATCTCGGCACCCTGACTCTGGCCCGCTTTTTCAGCGCACATATCTGGATCCTGCCGGTTGTTCTCTTCGGTACAATTGCTGTCCATCTGTATCTGGTTGTTCGATTGGGTATCAGCCATATTCCGGCTGAAGATGAATAGGAGATCACTGGTGGATACAAAACTCGATCCTGAGACAAACAAAGAACGATATCACGAGCGCTACGATCAAGCCAAGCAGAGCGGCGTGAAATTCTTTCCCGATATTATTTACAAGGACCTGCTGGTTGCGTTTGGAATCTTCTTGCTGCTGGTCGGCCTGGCGGTGTTTGTCGGAGTAAAAAGCGAACCTCCGGCTGATCCGGGCGACAGCACGTACATCCCCCGGCCGGAGTGGTATTTCCTGTTCCTTTTCCAGTTCCTGAAGTATTTCCCCGGGAAGATTGAGTGGATCGGCACCACGCTGGTACCGGTGCTGGCCATTGCGGCGCTGTTCCTTTTGCCGTTTATCGACCGATCACCGCTGCGCCACTGGAAACACCGGCGGAAAGTGATCACGATCATGGGGGTGATTGTGATGGGGATGGCAGCGCTCACCATCCTGGCGGTTGTGGAGACTCCACCCATGGAGGAGATTTCGCTGGCGAACAGCCTTCAGGAGCAGTATGCTGCCGGGGAGGGGTTGTATGGATTTTACTGCGTCGAATGCCACGGTGCGGAAGGTGAAGGCGGCGAGATTGTCGGTGTAGAAGGGCTGGAAGGGGTGACCCTGGCGCCACTTAACAGCACCGAATTCCTGTATACCCGTACAGATGAAACCATCCAGAACGTCATTAACTATGGCCAGCCGGACCTGGGCATGCCGCCCTACGGCCTGGCGTATGGCGGCGAGCTTGCGACGGACGAAATCGAAGCTATAGTCGTTTTTATGCGCTATGGCTGGGATGACCGTGTCGAACTGCCGGCTGATACGGCTGCCTCCGGAGTTCCAGAACTGGCAGAGGACGGGATTCCCAATTATGTGGACCACATAGAGCCGATCATCCGGCGAACGTGTGTTTCCTGTCATCGTGAGGGTAAGGAAAACGGCAACTACTTTATGACCTCGTATGAGGAAACGATCAACAGTGGCGACCACATGCCCAACCTTATCGCTGGAGATCTGGGCAGCAACGTTTTGCGGATGATGTACCGGGAGGAGATTGAAGCGGGCGGGCCCATGCCGCCCACAAAGGCACTCAAAGAAGAGTGGCTGGATCTGTGGGAACGCTGGGTAATGGCCGGAATGCCGGAGACGGCTGACGATGCAGCTGCCTTAATCGTGGAGGAAGCAGAGCAGCAGCCTTCTGAAGAACCGTAAAGAAGTACCGGCCAGACTGATCCGTGCAAGACAGAATAGAACCGCGTATCTTACTCCGGGGTGTATTCATTTCTTCTGGAAATACGCCCCGGTTTTTTTATTTAATTTTCTTGATTTAATCCGGAAATCCGGGCTTCCCGGTTCAGGCTGGATTGGTAAAATGAGATAAGATAAACTACAAGATCCAGCGAAGAGGAAAATACATGGCAGAAGAGACGGGTGTAGTATCGGAACAGGGTCCTGACGGGATCCCGGGGAAGCCGATAGAACAGGAGAAGCACATCCCGGGGACTGCCTGGCTGGAGCTGGCAGGGTACCTGGTTTTGGGGCTGGGGCTCCTCTTTGTTGCGTCAATTCCACTTAGCCTCCGGCTGGAAAAAATAACTCTGGGAATTTCGCTGCTGCTTTATGGAATGAATATCTTCTTCCTTCTGGGGTCTGTTCTGGTAGTGGGGCGTTGGAGCGGCCAACTGTCTCTTGCAGACATCGGGTTCTGGCCGGTGCAGTGGAAGAAAAGGTGGCTGCTGATAGTGATTGTGCTGACTATCACCCTGCTGCCGGTTCGTATGATTCTGGGCGTATTTGTGATGGAGTTGTTTGGGGGCGGGATGGACAGCCTTGAACTTCGGATGGATATCTTCCTTCCGGGCGGGCTGTCACTGCACGGCTTCCTGCTGACTCTGCTTTTCACCGGGCTGCTGGTTCCGATAGCGGAGGAAATGTATTTCCGCGGGGCGTTGTACGGCTGGCTGAGGAAGCACAGTTCCTATCCTGCTGCGTTGATCGGCAGCACCCTCCTGTTTGGTTTCGGCCATATGGATTCGCCTGCAGTGGCTGCATCGAGCCTTGTGCTGGGTTTTGCCAATGCGGTGCTTTATGAGAAGACGCGCTCGATATGGGCGCCGATCGCCGTTCATATGCTGAACAACAGCCTGGCGGTTGTATTGATTTATTTTTCCATGCTGGTTATGGAGCAATATGGGCCGCTGCTCGGGATGTGAGAGTGCCATGCCAGTCCTTGCCAACATCCATTCCGAGATAAGAAGATTCTTGCTTTGTCATCAGCTTTTTCTCTGTATAATAGAAGAGAGCCCACACTAGTATTGATTCGGTCTCTACGGACCACTCAACTGTTCGGGCTATGACGGATAACGGACACGGC
>JAFGNH010000102.1 GCA_016927115.1 Anaerolineales bacterium
CACCACCATGGTCTGGATTGCTTCAGCAGCAGATTCGGGGGTTGTATAGCGATTGTATGTAGTCTGCAGTGGCAGTTTACGCTGATCGATAAGTTCGAGGCCGTTTTTTATCCAGGCAATTGAATGGTAAGCGTTCGTCATTGGTTCTTTTCCTCTGGCGGTAAAAATCTGTATGGGTGATCAAGGCTGATCACCTGTACATGTTGTGAATTATACAGGAAAAGGGGCGTACGACAGCAAAGCTCTCGCAGATCAGTAAGGGGGGAGGTAGAGGGGATAACAAAGCCGTTGTAAATGCGGAAAAAAAACAGGAGCCGTCTGAAAGACAGCCCCTGCAGATATTTATCCTGATACTCGCCTAGAGTCGGCCGCGGAATTGCATGGCGTTGACGACACTATCTATCGCAACCATATACGCAGCGGAACGCATTGAGACTTTCTGTTCCTCTGAAACTTTCAACACAGAAGCAAACGCGCTGGTCATCTTCTCGTCGAGGCGATTGAGAGTCTCTTCACGGGTCCAGTAGAAGTTCATATCATTCTGGACACCTTCGAAGTAGGACACAGTTACGCCGCCGGCATTACACAGGAAGTCGGGGATGACAAACACATTGTTTCCTTCGAGGACTTTATCAGCTTCCGGTGTGGTGGGGCCGTTTGCGCCTTCGGCGACAATCTTGACCCTGTCGCTGATTTGTTCGATAGAGTCTTCATTGATCTGGCCTTCGAGAGCGGCAGGGATGAGGATATCGACATCCTTGGAAATCCAGGCTTCGGCGGGTTCGATCTTATACCCGGCTTCTTTTGCTTTGCTCTTATCGATCGAGCCATATATGTCAGTAATCGACTGCAGGAAGCGGGGGTCGATGCCGGAATCTTTGGAGAAGGTATAGGCGGAGTGGTCGTCACGGTCCCAGCAGGATACACAGATCACTTTACCGCCAAGGAAATCGATAAAACCACTGGCTGCATACTGGGCGACATTGCCGAAGCCCTGGATGGCAGCGGTTGTTTTTACAGGGTCGATCCCCAGGAATTTAAGTGTTTCGCGCAGGGTATATACCACGCCATAGCCTGTAGCTTCAGTGCGTCCCTTGGATCCGCCTGCACCGACCGGCTTACCGGTGATCACACCGGGGGCATACTGCCCGGTCAGTTTGCAGTACTCGTCCATCATCCATCCCATCATCTGGGGTGTGGTGCCTACATCAGGGGCGGGGATGTCCTGGCGGGGGCCTATATTCTTCCAGATCTGATCGATCCAGCCGCGGCAGAGCCGTTCTTTTTCAATCACACTCAGGGTTGCTGAATCAACTGCCACGCCCCCCTTGCCGCCACCAAGCGGGATATCGGCCACAGCGCATTTCCAGGTCATCCACATGGCCAGCGCACGGATGGTGTCCAGGGTTTCGCTGGGGTGGAAACGGATGCCACCCTTGGAAGGGCCACGTGCATCATTGTGCTGGACGCGGTAGCCGAACAGTACCTTTACACTGCCGTTTTCCATTTTGATCGGTATTTGAAACCGGTACTCTCGGGCTGGCCAGCGAAGTATCTCGGCGACGCCTGAATCAAGGTTGATCAGGCTGGCCACACTGTCGAATTGTTCCTGTGCCATCTGAAAAGCGTTCACAATTATTTACTATGCTCCTTATGGTAGTTATGGATGTTTGTTAAAAGATATACGGGTGCCCTGGTCCGGCACCCGTATGGGTTATCGCCATCCAATGGATCCTGCCAGCAGGCAGGATAAGTATTCGATAAATCTGAAGAATCTTCTGCTGTGTGTTCACGCTACCGTCACAATAACTGAATCGGCTGGCGCCGTCAAGTGATGAGTCTCATTCGATTAAGTGATTCTTTTCAAGTATCTGGAGGTGCTCTGCAAGGACTTTTTTCACCACTTCAGGCTTGGCTCGTCCCTGTGCCGAGCGCATTACCTGACCGAAAAACCACTGCTGCAGGGTTTTCTTTCCTTCCAGATAGGTTTGGACCTGTTCCGGAGAATCGGCAAGCACCTGCTGCACGATTGGTTCGATGTCTTCCTCGCCGCTTATCTGCCGCAGACCTTTCTGTTCCACAACAGTATGTGGATCGCTCCCGCTGACGAACATGTCTGCGAGCACCTGCCGGGCGGTTGTCCCGTTGATGAGGTCTTTTTCAACGAGTGCCACCAGATCAGAGAGAGCGTATGGGCTGATGGGGCAGTCTGAAATGGATATACCGGCCTGATTGAGCAGACTGAAGAGATCACCGATGAGCCAGTTTGCGATATTCTCTGCACTGTTGGAGGGAAATGCCTGGACGGCTGCTTCAAAATAATCCGCTGTTGTACAGTCCGTTGTCAACACGGACGCTATATATTCATTGAGATGGTATTGTTCCAGGAAACGCTGTTTTTTATGGCCGGGAAGTTCCGGAAGGTGGCTGCGGATGTTTTCAATAAAGGTTTCTTCCAGCACCAGCGGTGGCAAATCCGGTTCAGGGAAGTAGCGGTAATCGTGAGCTTCTTCCTTGCTTCGTTGAGGAACAGTCTTTCCTTCCACCGGATCCCAGCCCAGTGTCTGCTGCTGGACTTTTTTATTCTCACGCAGGAGCGCTGACTGGCGGTCGATCTCATAGGCCACACCATGGGTCAATGCGTGGAAGGAGTTCAGGTTCTTGATTTCAGTGCGAGTGCCCAGTTCGGTGGAATCCTGTGGGCGGACGGACACATTTGCTTCAAAGCGAATGACCCCTTTTTCCATATCTCCACTGTTTACATGCAGGTACTGCAGCAGTGTGCGCAGTGTGGTGGCGTACGCCTTCACGTCTTCAACCGAATGCATGTCGGGTTCGCTGACAATTTCCAGCAGCGGCACACCGGAGCGATTGAGATCCACCAGGGATGCTCCTTCCACGTGGGTGAGCTTCCCCGTGTCCTCCTCGAGGTGGCAGCGGTTGATACGGATACGGCGCAAGCCGGACGGAAGAGAGATATCCAGCCAGCCGTTCTGTGCAAGCGGAAGTTCGTACTGTGAGATCTGGTAACCCTTGGGCAGATCGGGATAGAAGTAATTTTTTCTGGCAAAAACACTGGTGGCAGCTATTGTGCAGTTCAGTGCCAGGCCGACTTTAACCGCATCGGAGACGGCTTGGGCATTGATCACCGGCAGGGTTCCGGGCATGCCGCTGCAGATTTCACACACGGCTGTATTCGGTGCGGCTGATGTTGAATCAATGACCGGACAGCTGCAGAACATTTTTGTCTGCGTCTGGAGTTCGGCATGTACCTCCAGGCCGATTACGGCTTCATACTGCTGCATACAAACCTCAATACTTTCCCTTTGTGCCCACTGGATCCCACTGTGGGCAGCGATTTCGTGCGCTGGCAGGAAACAGCTCAAAATCAATCCAGGTTGTTCTATCCGTGGCGCAGCATAAAGTTATACATACGCTCGAGGGCTTCTTCGATCTTCTCGTAGGCTGTGGCGTAGCAGCAGCGTACATAGGTGTCCTCTGCAGCAAAAGCGCTGCCCGGGACAACGGCAACTTTCTCTTCCTTCAGGAGAGCGGTCGCAAAGGTTTCATCATTCATGCCGGCTGCAGTAATTGAGGGGAAGGCATAGAATGCCCCGCGCGGGTTGAATGTTTTCAGTCCGAGCTCATTGAATCCCTTGACCATCAGCTTTCTGCGTCGATCGTATTCCGCTACCATCAGCTGTACGTGATTTTCACCGTGCAGAATCGCTTCAAGTGCAGCGATCTGGCTGGCAGTTGGTGCAGACATGATGGTGTACTGGTGGATCTTGCGCATCGCACCCAGTATCTCTTCAGGAGCTGCCGCGTAGCCGATGCGCCAACCGGTCATGGCGTAATCCTTTGAAAAGCCGCCCAGTGTGATGGTGCGCTCGAACATATCGGGCAGCGAGGCAAAGCAAACGTGTTTGTGTCCGTCATACACCAGACGGTCGTAAATCTCATCAGAGATCACCAGCAAATCGTGTTTTTTCGCCAGCAAAGCAAGCTCTTCCAGCTTTTCACGCGTCATAACTGCCCCGGTGGGATTGTTCGGGTAACCCAGCAGAACAGCTTTTGTTTTCGGTGTGATGGCTGCTTCCAGTGCAGCAGCAGATACCTGGAACTCATCTTCCACAGCTGTCGGCAGTTCCACCGGAAGACCTCCGGCGAAGAGCACTTCCGGCTGATAAGAGACAAAGCAGGGGGTGGGAATGATAACTTCATCACCCGGATCGAGCACAGCAGTCAATGCCAGATACAGCGCCTCGGAGACTCCGACAGTGATCAGGATTTCCTGTTCGGGTTTGTAGTGGACATGGTAGTGATTATCAAGGTGATCTGATAAGGCTTCCCGCAGTTCAAGGATGCCTGAGTTGGATGTGTAGTGTGTCTCTCCGCTCTGCAGTGCAGAGATACCTGCCTGAAGGATGGAGTCCGGTGTGACAAAATCCGGTTCCCCGATACCGAGGGAAATGACATCATCCATCGTGGCGGCGATATCAAAAAAGCGGCGGATTCCGGAGGGAGGCACCTGATGGATGCGTCTGGCTACGAAGTCTGGCATGGATTGTTTACTCCTCTACGTCAGATTCAGCTGCACTGGCAGGCTGTGGTTCAACCCGCCAGAGGTCAGCTTGCGGGCGGTAGATCAGGTTAAAAACAGATCCGTCTGTGGTTTGCACCTGGAAGCCTCGTTCATCAGGGCTGTTCCAGCCACTGGCGATGGTTTCGACAGAATAGCGGGAACCCTGCCATATGAACGCTCTTGGGCGTTCCGGGTAGGAAGCGCCGGCGTAGCATTCCACTTCTGGCGGTTCCATCGGATGGCCTCCTTATGAATCACCCGAAGTGTAATTCAGATGAATCACCAACGTTCAGTGATTGGCTGCTGCCGCAAACCTCTGCTTCGCGTCCGATCAGAGACTTCTCCAGTACAGCGTCGTTGACCGTTGATTCGCTGTCTACGATCGTTTCCCTCATTATCGAACGAGTAATAGTACATGAAGCTCCGATTGAGACATGCGGGCCGATCACCGATGCTTCTACAGTAGCTGTGGGATCGATATACACCGGTGGGATGACGACGACGGACTCGCGCTGGCCCGCCTCTTCCGAGTTATCACGGCCGTGCTCGAGCAGGTAGCGGTTCGTTTGCAGCAGCGCATCCGGCTTTCCGCAGTCTTCCCACACATCGACCCTTTCGACGCGCATGTTCATACCTTCCTCAAGCATGATGTTAATGGCATCCGCAAGGTAGTATTCACCTTTCAGCGACTTGTCTGTATCCATCTGCTTCTTGATAGCGAGCAGGAGATCAGCGGATTCTTTGAAATAGTAGAACCCGACCAGGGCCAGGTTGTTGCTCATATTTTCCGGTTTTTCCACCAGTTTATGGACTATGCCCTGTGCATCGGTTTCAGCCACACCGAACCGGCGCGGATCCGGCACTTCCTTGACCCATGCGACAGCGTCGGCTGTTTCCTGAGGAATCGTCGAAAGATCTGCTTCGATTAATGTGTCTACAAATACCATCAGCATCGGCCCACTCAACCCCTCGCGTGCCAGCCAGATGGCATGTGATTGACCTGACATTTCATGTTGTTCAACAAAGCGGGTTTTCAGGTGAGGGTAGTGTGTCTGGACGTATTCACCAACCTGGTCTCCCAGATAGCCGACGATAAAAATGACTTCTTCGATATCCGGAAGTGTCGCAAACTGATCCAGCACGTGTCCGAGCACGGTCTTGCCGGCAACCGAAACCAGAGGTTTGGGTTTGGACCAGGTATGCGGGCGCAGACGTTTGCCATATCCTGCCATCGGTATCACAATTTTCATGGGGACGGTTTCTCCTTATGCCAGTCTGTGGCGAGTTGGTAGGCGTGAGTCGCCTGGAAGAGAATCTCCTCGCCAAGGAATGGCGCATTCAGCTGCATGCCGATTGGAAGACCCTGTTGGTCGAACCCAACCGGGAAGCTGATTCCGGGTACACCGGCCAGGTTGGCCGGGAGGGTGAATACATCTTCAAGGTACATCGCCAGCGGGTTTTCTCCATGAGCTCCAATCTCGAAAGCTGTAGTTGGAGCGACCGGGCAGGCGATAACATCGACCTGCTCGAAAGCCTCGTCAAAATCCGCCTTGATCAGCGTGCGGACTTTCTGGGCCTGCCCGTAGTAAGCATCATAGTAGCCGGCAGAAAGCGCATAGGTGCCGAGCATGATTCGGCGTTTAACTTCGCTGCCGAAGAGAGCCCCGCGTGTTTCCAGATACTGCTCCAACAGGCTGTCTGCCTCCACTCGCGGCCCGTAGCGGATACCGTCGAAGCGAGCCAGGTTCGCGGAAGCTTCTGCTGGTGCAATCAAATAATACACCGGAAGTGCCAGATCGGTATGAGGCAGTGTGATGGGGAAAATGGAAGCACCCATTGCTGCATACTGATCCACTGCAGTTCTCACCGCCTGCTTCACTTCGGGTTGAATACCGTCGATGAAGTATTCCCGGGGTACTCCGATGCGAAGTCCTTCAACAGATTGGAGTGCGTTAAGGTCAATATCAGGAACCGTATCCGGCATGCAGGTTGAATCAAGCGAATCGGAACCGGCCATGGTGGAGAACAGCGGCAGCAGATCCGCTGCTGATCGTCCAAGTGCACCAACGGTATCCAGAGAAGACCCGTAGGCAATCAGTCCGTAGCGTGACACCCGCCCGTAACTGGTTTTCAGGCCGGTAACGCCGCAGAACGAGGCGGGTTGGCGGATTGAGCCTCCGGTGTCTGTTCCGAGTGCGGCACAGCACATCCGGGAAGCAACTGCAGCAGCGGACCCCCCGGAGGATCCACCGGGGACTCGTGTGAGATTCCAGGGGTTATGGGTGACGCCATATGCGGAATTTTCCGTAGAAGATCCCATGGCGAATTCATCTGTGTTGGTCTTACCGAGGATGACGGCGCCGGCTTCTATCAATCGTTTTACACTGGTGGCATGGTAGGGGGGACGAAATCCCTGGAGGATTTTCGATCCACAGGTGGCGGGAATACCTTTGACTGCGAGCACATCCTTGACAGCGATCGGTATGCCATCCAGGAGGGAGAGCGGTGGATCTGATGGTTTCTGTGCAGCCCGGCGGCGGTCTGATTCATCTGCCTGGGCGAGTGCCATATCGGCTGTAACTTCCAGAAACGCAAACAGACGGGGGTTGAGTGATTCGATCCGTTCCAGGAAAGCGGTGGTCAGCAAACGTGCGCTGGCCTCTCCCTTGCGAAGAGCCTGTGCTGCTTCCAGTACTGTCAGATCGTAAAGCGCTGTCATGTCGTGCTGATACTCCCGGGTCAGTCTGGTAAGTCGAGGACTGGAGGAACCTGGAACCGGTTGTCCTGCGTCCGGGTGGCGTTTGCCAGCAGGTCCCTGGTAACCATGGGGCTGCGCGGTTCATCCGGTCTGAGGGGTGCTGTCAGTGGCAGCACAGAGGCTGTTGGAGGAATACCGGAGGTATCCACCCTGGCCAGTCGTTCGGCATATTCCAGTATTGCCGAAAGCTGCCCTGCATAGAGAGTCTCTTCTTCAGGGGTTATTTTCAAACGCGCAAGTTCTGCGATGTGTCGAACTTCTTCGCTGCTTAGTTTCATAATAGGCAGATTATAGCAGAAGGTCTGCGGATTCCAGATAATCAGTACAGAACTTTTCCCTGGCGGCAACCTTCAGCAGCGCGACTTTTAACCACCTTCTCCGTATAGGGAGTAGAAATTAACCATAATCCAATCGTGTAAGAGGGCGTTAATAAAAATGGAGGCTTTGATGAAAAAGCATCAATCAAATCTTGTAGCTGGTATCCTTTTGATTCTGATCGGCGGGCTTTTCCTGGCAGGGAAGCTGGTTCCGGGGCTGGCAAAGTGGCTGGCCATTGACATGACCTGGCCGTTGATCGTTGTCGGCGTTGGTGTCCTGCTGCTGTTCCTCGGGCTGCTGACCAATGCTCCCGGAATGGCTGTTCCCGCCTGTGTTGTCGGTGGTATCGGCGGCCTGCTCTACTACCAGAATTTGACCGGGGATTGGGACAGCTGGTCTTATGCATGGGCGCTGATTCCAGGTTTTGTCGGCGTGGGAATCCTGCTATCCGGACTGCTGGGCGAGGGAAAGAAACCCGTTCGAGAAGGTTTAAATCTGATCACTATCAGCCTGGTGATGTTTGCTGTTTTTGGCTCCTTTTTTGGTGCCCTGGGGATGGTTGGTGATTATTGGCCGGTTCTCCTGATTGCACTGGGTGTGTTTGTAATGATCAGGTCGTTCTTAAGGAAATAATTGATTGTTCTGAACGGAATAATCCGAATGCAAAAATATCAACCTGCCGGGATGGATTGGTGGGTGTATGAGGTGAAAAAATGAAAAATCTGTATCGCAGCAGCTCAGATAAGATGCTTGGAGGTGTATGTGGAGGTATCGGTGCTTATCTGGGAATCGATTCCACTTTTGTGCGTATCTTTTTTGTTGTGCTGACTATGGCGGAAGGGATCGGGATTTGGGTATACCTGCTGCTGTGGCTGCTTCTGCCAACGGAAGAGCACGCCAGGGGAACGAATCTGAATCCGGCCAGTGGAGCCGAAGAGCTGGCATCGCGAGCCCGGGAAATGGGCGACGAACTGCGTGAGGCCGTTTCTCATCCAAATCCGCAAAGCACCATGTTCATCGGTGTAGCGCTGTTGTTAATGGGTTTTATCTTCCTTCTTGATAATTTGAATATCTCCTGGATGAGCTGGTTCCATTTCGGCGTTCTATGGCCGGTGCTGCTGATTGCAGCGGGAATCCTGCTCCTGATCCGGTACACACGAGGTGAGTAAGATGAATGAACGGGATACACACAGTGGGTTGTTCTGGCCGGCTCTACTGGTTGCTGCAGGTATTATCCTGCTGTTGAATAATCTCGGCCGGCTGGATTGGACTGTCTGGGAGGTCCTGTTCCGCCTGTGGCCGGTTTTGTTGATAGCCTGGGGCCTGGATTTGCTGGTCGGCAGGCGCTCTATCCTGGGTGGGCTGCTCTCTCTGATTTTGATTGTGGCCGTGTTTGTCGGCAGCCTGATGTGGATGAACCAGATTGATGAAGGCAGGCAGCCGGTTGCTGAACATATAACGGAGCCGTTGGAAGATCTGACATCTGCGCAGTTTTTCCTTGATCCTGCGATAGGAGACGTGCAGGTTTACAGCCTCACCGACACCAGCCAGCTGTTTGAAGCCGGAATCCCCGCGCAGACCGATCGCTATGTTTATTATTCCTATTCGACATCCGCAAACCAGGCGGAGGTCAATCTGGGGCTTACCGGCAGCGTTGTAATGCCGGGTTTCTGGGGTGTGAATCAGGATCTGGGTTGGGATATTGCTCTCACTGATGAGATTCCGATTGAAATCCAGATGGACATGGGCGTCGGACGAGTGGAACTTGATCTCTCCGATATGACGGTGGAAAAGGTCAACGTTGACTTTGGTGTGGGTGAAGCTGTTTTACGGCTGCCCGATCACGGATATGTTTCCGTTACTGTGGACAGCGGTGTGGGGCAGACGACCATCATCATACCGGAGACAATGGCTGCACAGATTGAGATCGATGAAGGGTTATCCGGACACACCATTCCGGTGAAGTATGAGCATGACGGTGATATCTACACCTCTCCGGATTATGCCACGGCACACGATCGGATTGATATCTATGTCAGCCAGGGTATCGGGCAGATTTCCATCCGGCATGCCGGAGACCATTAAACCTTCCCTTTCTGAATAGTTACCGGGGCTGCCTGTAATGGCAGCCCCTGAGTTAATTAAAGGCCTACACCTGAATCCGCTGTATGGACAGGTGTAGGCCTTCCTGTATATCACCGGATGTGACAGCAGCATGATGTCTCAGATTTACC
>JAFGNH010000103.1 GCA_016927115.1 Anaerolineales bacterium
CACCACCATGGTCTGGATTGCTTCAGCAGCAGATTCGGGGGTTGTATAGCGATTGTATGTAGTCTGCAGTGGCAGTTTACGCTGATCCAGCAGTTCAAGCTGATCATCGATCCACAAAATACTGTGGTAAATAGTCATCAGGATGTCCTTTGTCGCTCCGGGAAAGTAGATGTACTAATGTACAAAACTGAAGATATGTACATACCAATCTGTATTATACAGCAAAAGCTGAAGACAAACATAACTAAAACCGGGGAACCGGGAATGGAGGGAAAGATAAACCTCGAAGCAGCGGGTATTGGTCTTCAAAGCGAAGCCCGGCAGGGACGCTGCAGGTTGACGGTAAAAAGCCCGATCCGGGAAAGGATACTTCTTCAGAAAAAGAGCCCCTTTTTTACCTGAGTGGGATCCACCGCGGATTTTTGAGGTGGATCCCGGAATCTGTGATTCTGATCGGGAAGGATAAAATTAACTTCTTGCGGCCAGATATTGAAGTTGTTCCCAATGTTCATTAACTCTGCGCTGACTGTTTTCCATAAGCTGCTGTGCGCGTTCTTTGTTTTGGCTGAGAAGCCTATGGAAACGTGTCTCGTTGTATGCGTATTCGGACACAGGGATTGATGGCGCTCTTGAATCAAGCTGAAGTGGATTCTTTCCGTTCTCAGCTCGCTCTGGATTATACCGGTACAAGGGCCATACCCCGGATAGGACAGCTAATTTTTGCTGGTTCAGGCCGCGTTTCATATCTATGCCATGGGCGATACAGTGACTGTAAGCAATGATCAGTGAGGGCCCCGAATAGGCTTCTGCTTCAAGAAAGGCTTTCAGTGTATGGGTGTCATTCCCTCCCATGGCTACGCGGGCAACATATACATGACCAAAAGACATGGCCATCATACCGAGGTCCTTTTTTGCTGTTGGCTTCCCATTAGCTGCAAATTTGGCGACAGCTGCGGTTGGAGTGGCTTTTGAGGCCTGTCCGCCCGTGTTCGAATATACTTCCGTGTCCAGGACCAGAACGTTTACATTCCGGCCGGAAGCCAATACATGATCCAGTCCACCGAAACCGATGTCATACGCCCAGCCATCACCGCCGATTATCCAGACCGATTTCTTTACCAGGAAATCCGCCAGTGAAAGCAGCCGGACACACTGGCTGGAAGTTTCCTGTTCACAGATCGCTTTCAGCCGTGCAACGCGTTCGCGCTGTGTCTGGATGCCGGCATCATCTGATTGATCGGCATGCAGGACGGCCCCGGCCAGTTCTTTACCGATTGTATCCTTTAGTTCCTCTACCAGTTCGTACGCTTGTTCCGTCTGCTTTTCAACCGTCAGGTGGAAGCCAAATCCGAATTCTGCATTATCTTCAAAAAGTGAGTTGGACCATGCAGGTCCGCGGCCTTCTGCATTAACCGCCCAGGGTGTTGTAGGTAGGGATCCGCCGTAGACTGACGAACAACCGGTGGCATTTGCGATCACGGCCCGGTCACCGAACAACTGGGAGAGCAGTTTGACATACGGGGTCTCCCCACACCCGGCACAGGCGCCGGAAAACTCGAACAATGGACGCAGCAGCTGCGAGTCGCGAACCTTCCTGAGGTCGAGCTTGCTGCGGTTTATATCCGGAATGGACAGGAAGAATTCCCAATTTTTTGACTCCTGCCCGCGTACAACAGGCTGAGATATCATGTTCAAAGCGCGGTATTCGGGGTTATTCTTGTCCCTTGCCGGACAGATTTCCACGCAGAGCCCGCAGCCGGTGCAATCCTCCGGTGAAACCTGTATGGTAAAGCAGCCTTCCAGGTTTTTGAGGTGTGCTTCAGTATACTTGAAGTTCTCTGGGGAATTCTTCAGCACTGAGGTCGGGTACACCTTCTGGCGGATAGCTGCGTGCGGGCAAACCAGCGCGCATTTACCACATTGCGCGCACAATCCACTGTCCCATTCCGGAATGATCAGCGTTATGTTCCGTTTTTCATACTGGCTGGTGCCTGAGGGGTAGGTGCCATCCGGGCTCATTTTTGAAACCGGAAGTTCATCACCGCGTCGGGCAGCTATCACTCCCAGCACGTTTTGCACGTATGGTGGTGCTGAACTGCTCATTACCGGATGGCGTTTGGTGCTGCTTTCAGCAGTATCGGGTACCGTCACCTGCAGCAGGTTTTCCAGGGCTCGATCCACAGCATGGAAGTTTTTTTCGACAATTGCGCTGCCGCGGCTGCCATAAGTCTTTTCGATGCTGGCCTTGATACGGGTGATAGCCTCCTCTTTTGGCAGCACACCGCTGATACCGAAGAAACAGGTTTGCATGATCGTATTGATCCGCTGTCCCATCCCGGTTTCTTCCGCAACTTTGTAGGCATCAATTGAAAAAACGCGGAGCTTTTTTTCAATAATTGTCTGCTGCACTTCTTTCGGCAGGTGCTGCCAGACCTCCTCCGGCCGGTAGTAACTGTTCAGAAGGAAAACGGCATTTTCAGCGGCATATTTAAGCACGTCGTACTTTTCCAGGAAAGAAAACTGGTGACAGGCAACAAAACTCGCGGTATTTGGTTCAATCAGGTAGGGTGCTCGGATCGGGTTGGGACCAAAGCGCAGGTGAGAAACGGTAACTGAGCCGGATTTTTTTGAGTCATATTCAAAATAGCCCTGGGCATAATTGGTGGTTCCTTCGCCGATTATCTTGATCGAGTTCTTGTTTGCGCCGACCGTGCCATCCGAACCCAATCCGAAGAAAACACATCCGGCGACGTTTTTGCTCAGAAGTGTGAAGTCCGGGTTGTAGGCCAGGCTGGTGAGTGTCACATCATCGTTGATACCGATGGTGAAGGAGTTTTTCGGCTGCTCACGTTTCAATTCATCGAGGACCCCTTTCACCATGGCGGGTGTGAATTCTTTACCAGAAAGGCCAAAACGTCCGCCAACGATGAGAGGCATAGAGGAAAGATCTCCTGTGTGATAAGCCTGCAAGAGACTGGAGACGATATTCTGATAAAGAGGTTCGCCTGCAGCGCCGGATTCTTTGGTCCGGTCCAGAACGGCAATACTCGTAACGGTATCCGGCAGTGCCTTCAGGAGGTGTTCAGTGGAGAAGGGCCGGAACAGGGTTACCTGAATGGCACCAACTTTCTCGCCGCGTGCGGCCAGGTATGCCACAGTTTCAGCTGCAGTTTCTGCGCCGCTGCCCATCAAAATCAATACCCGCTTGGCATCAGGAGCACCCGAATATTTGAATAATTGATAGCTGCGGCCAGTCAAACCGGCAAAGGCTTTCATCGTATCCGCTACGATACCAGGACAGTTGTCGTAATAGGTATTAACACTTTCCCGGCCCTGGAAATACACGTCATAATTCTGCAGTGTGCCCCGGATGAATGGATGTTCCGGGTTCAGGCCGCGTAAACGATGGGCAATCACATCTTTTTCGGAAATCATTTCTTTCAGTACGTCATCTTCCAGATATGCGATTCTGTTCACTTCATGGGAGGTACGGAACCCGTCGAAGAAGTGCACAAAGGGAATCCGGCTGCGCAGGCTGACTGCTGTCGCAATGAGCGCCAGGTCGTGGGCTTCCTGCACAGAGCTGGAAGCCACCATACCGAATCCTGTGGCGCGGACCGCCATCACATCTGAGTGATCGCCATAGATCGAAATTGCCTGGTATGAAAGAGCACGTGAGGAGACGTGGATTACCACCGGTGAAAGTTCTGCCGCGATCTTATACATGTTCGGAATCATAAGCAGCAAACCCTGTGATGCTGTGAATGTTGTTGTCAGCGCGCCGGTTTGGACTGCTCCGTGGATGGCCCCGGCAGCACCACCTTCAGACTGCATCTCAGCCACCAGCGGAACAGTATCGAAGATATTCTTCCGCCCGGTTGCTGACCATGCATCCGACATCTCCCCCATGCCTGAGGAAGGCGTGATGGGGTAAATGGCGATAACTTCATTAATGCGGTAAGCCGTATCTGCCGTGGCTTCATTGGCATCGAAAAATTTGATTGTATTGGGCATTATAAATTGTCCTTGTCTTTAGTTTTGTTTGTATAGGTTTTTCATGCATGCAATTGGACAATCCCACAGGGTGAGAGTGTGAATATCACTTTTCTGGCTGTTGCCCAGGTAGTGTAAGGCTGAACATCTTTTCTGAAGTTCGCGAGAAAAGAATTACGGGTCTTACATAAACAACGAGTACCCCCCATGCACTGCAAACATATCAGGCTGCGTGGAGTGCGGCTACTTACTATTGACTTCCAGTCAGGCTACCCGGTCAGAAGCTAACTTCGACTCTTAAATGCCTGTTCAAAATCTGCCAACAGGTCTTCGATCTCCTCAACACCAACAGAAATACGGATAGTGCCGTCGTTGATACCGATGGCCTTTTTTTCCTCCGCAGAGAGGCTGTGGTGGGTAGTTGAGGAAGGATGGATGACGAGAGTGCCGACATCACCGAGGGAACCTGCCGCAACCGCCAGCTTCAGTGAGTCGATAAAAGCGAAGCTGGCCGCTTTTGTTTCCGGCAGGAGATCAAAACTGATCATCCCGCCAAATTTCCCCGGCTTGAAGAGCCGCAGAGCTGTTTCGTGAGCAGGATGTGAAGTCAAGCCAGGAAATCGCACCCGGGATACCCGTTTGTGCTGATTCAGGAACGCTGCCATATGGATTGCATTTTCGCAATGTCTGGCCATGCGCAGGTGTAATGTTTTGAGGCCGCGGAGTACCAGGCGTGCATTTTCAGGGCTGAGAGTCGCTCCCTGGGTACAGACCGTATATTCCAGCTGATTAAAGTCTTCGGTACGGCAGGTGATCGAGCCTCCCATTGTATCGCCGTGTCCGTTCAGGTATTTCGTAAGACTATGTGTGACATAGTCTGCACCATCAAGAAACGGCTGGTAGAGATAAGGGGTTGCGAAGGTATTATCGACAATTACCCGGGCGCCGGCTGCATGGGCCATACGTATGACTTCGGGTGCATCCACCACAACCAGGAGAGGATTGGTCAATACTTCAAAGAAGACGATATCGGGATGGGTAGAGGTAATCAATTTTTGCAGGTGATCAAGGTTGGAAAAATCAGCAAAAATGGCTGTTGCACCGAAAGATTCAAAGGCGTTCTTAATGATGTCGTAGGTGTTGCCGTACACATCTCTAGAAAGAAGCACGTTTTTTCCCTGACCAGCGCCGGCAGCCTGAAGAGCGACAAAGTTTGCTGCCATACCCGAGGCGGTTGTAATTGTCTTCCCTCCGCCAATCAGAGTCGACAGCGCTGTTTCGAGAGCGGAATTGGTTGGTGTGCCCCATCGGGCGTACGCATAGCCTGAGCGCCTGCCTTCCAGCAGATCCTCGAAATCCTGGCATTTTGGATAGGTGTAGGAGGCAGCGCTGTACAGCGGTGTGGCGATGGGGATGGAGTCTATCGGGCCGAGAGTTTCTCCGGCATGAACACAGCGTGTGCCTAACGCTGTATCAATGAAGCGCGTATCAACACCCCGGTTTCGTTTGTTTGACTTTTGTTCCTCTTTCATACGGTTCTCCTGAGAATCATGTTTGTTCCGGGTCATAGCATCCGGTCGGGGACGTCGGCTGCAAGTGTGTGGACATGGTGGGTAATTTCCTCCAGATCGGAGGTGACAAGTTGGCGATTCTGAATTACAGGCGCTCCATTTACCCATACGGAATGCACATCTTCCCTTCCTACTGCATAAACCAGATGGGCGTAAAGGTCATACATTGGAACCAGGTGAGGTGCATTAAGGTCGATGAGAATCATATCCGCCAGCTTTCCCGGTTCAAGTGATCCGATCCGGTCGCCCAGTCCAATCCCCTGCGCCGCCTGGATGGTGGCCATGCGGAGCATTTCATCGGCTTTAAACAGCGATGCATCCATATGGGTTCCCTTTTGAAGGAGAGCAGCCAGGCGCATGGACCACCACATATCAAGGTCATTGCCGCTCTGAGCGCCGTCTGTGCCAATTGTAATTGGGATGCCTGAAGATTTCATGGCACGGAGTGGTGCGAAACCGGAAGCAAGCTTCATGTTGGAAAGCGGGTTATGGGCAACAACTGCTCCGCTGTTTGCCATAATTTCTATTTCTTCTTCGCTGACATGAACACAGTGAGCCAGAAGCATTCTGGATTCCAGGATGCCTAACGCATAAAGGTGGTGAACCGGCGTACAGCCGTAGCGCTGGCGGACCTCTTCGATTTCGGCAATGGTTTCTGATGTGTGGGTATGGATGATCAGGCCATACTGCTTTGCAATCTGCTGTACAATCCGGAGCATTTCAGGCGGGTCGGTGTACGTACTGTGAGGCATGATCATGGGGTGGATAAGATCGTCCCCAAGATAATGCTGCAGGAAGTCATGACTGAAAGCGATTCGGTCCTGCAGGGAAAAGCCATCAGGAACCTGGTCCATGAGCAGGAAAACCGGTCCATTGACCAGTCTGAAGCCAATACTGCGGGCGGCAGCGGCGGTCTGTTCAGGAAACCAGTACATGTCCACGGCACAGGTTGTACCGCCAAGAAGCAGTTCCACCATGGCGAGCGAACTACCGGCTGCAACTGATTGGGGGCTCAGGATCGCGTTCTCCGCTTGCCAGATTTTTTGCAGCCATGGTTCCAGCGGCATATCCTCAGCAAGGCCGCGAAAAAGAACAGTTGCCAGATGAGTGTGAGTGTTGATCAGGCCTGGCATGAGGATCCGACCGGAAGCATCAATAACGGTCTCAGCCTCCACCTGGGCTGCAGCCTGGTCGCTGTGGTCAATAAGGAGTATCTTTTTATCCTGGACTGCCAGTGCGCCATCTTGCAGGACACGCATCTCGTCATCCATCGTGACGATGCGGGCATGAGTGATCAGCAGGTCAGCTTGGTGCATGGTCGGCTCCTTGAATGTGCAATCAACAGCGGTATATTCATTTAGTATGTTTGGATTGTTCCATACGTACAACGGCTTCCAATGCAATCTGGATAGCTGTCTCCCAGGCGTTGACCAGTTTTGAATTTCCCTTTTCACCCTTGTCATAGTCATAGTCTGCCGCGACGAGGTTGCCTGAAACCCCGCACACCATGGCTGCACGGCAGTTGCGCAGGCGGGCGACGGTGAAGATGGCGGAACTTTCCATTTCGAAATTGAGGAGGCCAAGTTTGGAGCATTTCTCAATTAATTCGGGTGTCTCCGCATAGAACGCATCATTGCAGGTATTCAGACCTATGTGCAAGCCAAAGGATTGGGTTTGCTGAAGCTCCCGGGCGCTGAGGATCAGCTCATGGGCGAGAAAATGATCGGCTACTGCGGGATAATTGTCCGGGACATACATCCGCGAGGTACCATCGTTCCGGTAAGTGCCGGTGTTGATAATGATATCCCCGGTCTGGATAAAGGACTGGATCGCTGCGGTGCTGCCGACACGAATAAAGTCAGTTACACCGACATTTGCCAGCTCTTCGGTGGCAATAGCAGCTGAGGGGCATCCCACGCCTGTGGATGTTGCCGTGACTCTGATACCCTTGTAAGTTCCGGTCATGGTGAAGAATTCCCGGCAGTTCGCCATTTCCCGGGCATCATCAAGATACTTTGATATACGGAGCACACGGTCGGGGTCTCCGGGAAGAAGGGCATATGTACCGACCATGTCCTTGGTGAGGCGGGTAGCGTATTGTACCTTTGTAATGGTATGTAGACTGGTTTTGTTGAGGGTCATCAGGTCATCTCCTTTGAAACATTGATTTAATTGCGAGCGATGTATTCACCTGAAGAGGTGGGAGAGGTTTATCCTTTCGCGCGGAGGACAGGAGGACTGGCCGGTTGAAAAGGAGACTCTCTCATACTCGACCGTGCGGCAGATCCTCGGCAGAGCACTCTGATACATTGGTTCATTCGGATTGTCGATCCACAGCTTGTCCTGGAGATCATTCAAATGAAAACCCACATGCCTTTCCTGTTCGGCAGATGAACAAATGTACACACGAGAATATCTGTGCAATTTTCAAGTATTATACATTAATAATACAGGGAAACCAGAACCAATGTTGGCGGGGTTTGCTTGACATTCCCGGTAAAAAAATCTATGATGGGGCATAGTATTGTTCAGTCATGAACAAAAGTACACATGA
>JAFGNH010000104.1 GCA_016927115.1 Anaerolineales bacterium
GTTCATTTATTCGGGGAGGGAAAAATACAGACCATTCTGGACGACATGGAATTCTCCCCCGCAATGCGAGATGAACTCGTTGGCATTTCTGCCGTCAATTGGACGGATTTTGCCGTACAGGCTTATCGTATTGTGAAGGCGGCGGACGCAGCAACAGAACAACACATTGCACTGCCATCTCCACTGGAAGGTCTTACTCGGGGTACCAGTTGGTCTGATCAAGAGCAGGTTGCATGAAACCTACGACACGCGAAGAGCGGCAGTGGTTGCTTCGAAATATTGCAGCCGGCCTTAATGAATATTTAAACACGACTTCTGCCCCAGTTCCGGTGGAAGAACTGCTGCTCCATCCTCCTGTTGTTTTCGAACAGGATTTCGGTGTTGTCGATATTTTTACAAGAATTTGGGATGCAACTTTTGTACGGCCATTGAATAAAAAGGGAAGCGTTTTCGTTCGTGTTGATCTTCCTCCGGAAGCGCGCAGTTTTGCTCTCGCGCGGGAAACGCTCCTCGCTTTGATTTCAGGTGAATACGGTCGTAGGCTTGGTCTCCATGAAGTACTGCTCCCATTTCTGAACGAATCAGCTGATTATTTCGCAGCCGAATTGCTCGCTCCTGAGGTCTTGGTAAAAAGTTATAAGGCGAAGAATGGTAAAGAGGAAGATTTTGCCCAAACATTCAGGATCCCTGAAAATGTTGCCTCTTCACGCTGGGAAACCTGTGTAAATTAATTACCTTTCTAAAGATCTTTCTTGGTACTTCAATAAATAGCAGGACTGGATGATCCAGCCCTGCTTTTCCTTTCTTGTATTTTGGCATACCCCTTGCAGTCTTGTAAACTATGTGACGTATAGGCAAGGCTTTCTTTGCTGGCAAATATGTAGTCAGGCAAAGTATAATTCCGGGGTAATTAATTACAGGATCAAGGTCGGGTTGTGGATAATAATCAATACGAGCCATACATTTTTCGACTCTCTGCAGATCAGCCACCTCCTAAAAAACCAAAACGAGGAAAGTGGATAGCTCTGGCGTTAATCATCATTGTCTTGTTTGTTTCCGCACTGCTGGTGTTCTTGGATTTTACTGAGCTTCTTCCAGTCTCTCTTATCCGGAATGTTGCTGTAGCTAACTCGGGGAATGAAAGTTTATCAAATGGTACGGAACCCCCGATACAGGTATCAAGCACCCGGACAACTACCCCAACCAGCCAGGTAACACCATCGATCACTAGTATTCCGGCAACAAGAGCTGCATATTACGGGACAGTGATCTACACAGATATCGTATCCGGATACAATCAGTTACTAGCCATATCTCCTGGAGATCCACAACCTCGCCGGCTCTCCGACGGGGCCTGGAACGATAATGAGCCAGCCCTTAGCCCTGATGGTCGAATGCTTGCTTTCAGATCGGACAGGGATGGTTATCAGGATTTGTACTGGATGGATATGGAGACACTTGAATATACACGTTTGACTGCAACTCAAACCTATGAAGGTAGTCCTGTCTGGTCCCCTGACAATCAATGGCTGTGTTATGAGGTCTACGAGAACGGAAACTTTGATCTTTGGATAGAAGCCGTTGATGGAAGTCAGCTCTACACCCTGACAGGACACCCTGCTATGGATATTGATCCAGCATGGAATCCTGCTGGCCGTCAAATTGCCTTTATATCGGATCGAGATGGCAACCGTGATATCTTTCTTGCCAATCTGGAAGATCCCGAGCAACGTTTTAAAAATTTAACTAATTCGCCACAGATATTGGAAAGTTCTCCAGTATTCAGCGCAGATGGCCGATACCTGGCTTATTCAGGTTACGAAAGTGGTATCTATCAGATTTATATCCTTGATATGAATCATTCTGATGCGGAACCGGTGCATATAGGTCAGGGCCGTCTGCCGGCCTGGTCTCCCGATAATCGATCTCTTGCTGCAGTTTTATCCATGCCGAACGGTGAACAGCTGGTGACTTATGCAGTTGACTCCGAACCTATCAGACCATTGGGTATTCCTTTACTGCAAAGTACAGGTGTTGTTTGGATGACTGGAAGTTTGTCCAGTTCACTTCCTTTTCTCAGTGATTCGCCATCAACCGTCAATCAATTGCAGGTCAGTTCAGCTTTGCTTGATTCAAATGGGCGCTATCAACTTGTCTCCATCGCAGATATCGATGCTCCAACTCCAAAATTATCCGCCGCCGTAGCAGGAAGTTTTAATGCTTTACGGGCTCATTGCCTGGAAGAAGCTGGATGGGATGTGCTGGCGACTCTGGATTATGCATTCGTGGGTATCAACGATCCGCTTCCGCCTGGTTTTGCGTATGATGATTGGTTGTATACGGGGAGGGCAGTGGCACTGTATGATGCGCTGCTTCCATCAGGGTGGGCTGAAATTATTCGAGAAGATTATGGTCTTGAGACATACTGGCGGGTATACATACGCACGCTTCCACAAGATGGCAGCACTGGCGAACCACTGATGGATCACCCATGGGATTTTGAAGCTCGATTTACAGCCGATCCTACAACCTATGATTCCGGTGGTGCTATAAAAGAGTCTATTCCGGAAGGTTATTATCTGGATTTCACTGAACTGGCGCGAGCCTACGGGTTCGAACGATTGCCTGCCCTGCCAAACTGGAAACGTTATCTCGATGGAGCTCGTTATTCTGAATTTGCATTGAAAAATGGACTGGATTGGAATGCTGCAATGCTTGAGGTCTATCCTGCTCAGGCAATAATCACACCCACACCATATCAGACGCCAACAAGGACGCCAACAAGGACACCTCGCCCTACCGCTACGCCATGGTGGTTCTATTAATTGATAAACATAAGGCGATTTATGATCACTAAGTTGGTTGTAGAAAGAAAAGGTAACCCCCTTTCCCATTTTGGTAATCTTGTGATGGGGGTCTGGTTGATTTCTACTCTAACTTCCTGTAGTGTCTTTCCTTCGGGCGATCGGCAGAATCCTGTACCTACCCCATTTCCACAGAGTCTTGAAACAGTTCCTGAAAGCATAGAAGAAAGAGGGGATAACCCTGAAGTGGTGCTGGATGCACGGATCCAGAATGAAAGAGCCGCCAGTTTTGACATGGCCGACCGAGATGGAGAGGAAACTATCCCGAATTTTTCTTCCTTTGAACCTTATGAGGAAGTATCTCTGGAATGGCGACCACCGCCGTATGATCCTCCTCTGGTTTTACGTCCCGAGGATCATTTTTATTTTTCCAGACCAATCCCGTCGGGCGAAGTGAACTGGTCACATCCCCAATACCGCTATGGCAACACCTATTTCGGAGAATCCAATATCCATACAGGCGTGGATATGGGAGCTGAATTGGGGACGCCAGTTTCGGCGGCAGGTGATGGCGAAGTAATCTGGGTGGGTTACGGACTTTTTCGAGGTTCCGAAGATCCCAATGATCCTTATGGGTTGGCTGTGGCAATACGGCATGATTTCGGCCACCTGTCACAGATTCTTTTCACAGTTTATGGGCATTTGCTGACGTGTGATGTATGGCCTGGCCAACGAGTGGCCATGGGAGAACAAATAGGGACTGTCGGCAATACAGGTCATTCGACCGGCCCACACCTGCATTTTGAAGTTCGGCTGGGAGAAAATCGTTACTATGGTACAAGGAATCCTGAGCTTTGGATGGTGCCCCCGGAAGGATGGGGCATTCTTGCAGGACGAGTGCTGGATACTCCAGGGCGTACTCTGAAGGAATACATAATCCAAATCGAATCTCTAGAGACTGGTCAAAAATGGCAGGTTTGGACTTATGCCGAAGGAACCGTATTCAGCGATGAGCAGTACCATGAGAATTTTGCGATTTCTGATTTGCCTGCCGGCCCATATGAAATCCGAATAGACTACCTGGGGGTTAAGCATACGGCCCAGATGTATATCTTCCCCGGCATGACCAATTTCTTTGTTTTTAATGGTAGAAATGGCTTTACGATTGAGCCCGATCTTGAGATCAGATCTTTCACACCATTTGGGTATTAGGTCAATTTTAATATCAAAGTTACCCCAATTTTCTTGCAGAAGGATAGGAAGGAGGATTGCTGCTGCATGCGACATTCAGATTGGTTTGGAAAAATATTAAAAAATGCCGGAGAGAATAGTGTAGCTCAATCTGACAGGGGTGCTCAGATTGGTTTGTATCGATTCTATCGAGGAAAGCTTTTTATTCTTCCACTTGGGCAAATCATCCTGGAAAGAATCAGCCATCTCTTCGAAGGAGCCTGGTCCTTTCTACCCTCGTTGAAGCTCCCGGCAGCAGGATCCCGACTTGATTGGGCAGCGGTTCTGGCTGGTGAAATTAAGAGCTATACGGAATTACCAGTATGGATCAAAGTACTGGGTGGAAGGAACTGGTTTTCTGAAGGAAAAAACATTGATCTACAGAAACAGGATCTGACTGAACGATATGCATGTGTTGATAAAAATAAAATAGTGGAGGAGGCAGGAAAATGGCGGAAAGGGGTGAACGATCTCCTGTCTACTCTTGAACTGCAGAATGTCCACCTCTCTGATACCCCTGAGCAGTTGGAATGGTTCCTTGAAGACAGGAACGGATTGACTCGACGCCTGAATTGCAGCAAATGTAGTTGGCTGGGAAGGGGAGAATACCACCCTGTCAACTTCAAGCCCGATATTACAGAGGCTGATCCTGGACTCTCCATAACACTGATCGAAACGCCTGGTGTAACTACAATCGAAGATCTGGCATCTTTTGTTGGAGCGACTGCTCAAAACACAATTAAATCCGTATTTCTTGAGACTGATGAGGGTGTATTGATTCAAACCTTGATTCGCGGGGATCGTGATGTGAGTAAGGAAAAGGTCGGGAAATTGCTGGGTATACACGGTGTAAAGGTGGCTTCAACCCAGTCGCTTCAGCGTATAGGGGTACCTGCCGGTTATGCTGGACCTGTCCTTAATAATGAATTCCACACTGATAAGACTCTAATAGATCAATCCATCACTACGAAAAAGAATTATATTGCCGGAGCGAATAAGGAAGGGTGGCATCTGAGTAATATACGCCCTGGAAGGGATTTTGATATCAGCCCTCAGGGAGATATCTCCACTGCTGTAGAAGATGATACATGCGCATTTTGTGGCGGCAGACTGGAAAATAGTTTGGGACGAGTGCTGGCTTCCTGGAGCTCGTATATGAATTTGTTCAGCTTGAGTGGGCGAGAAGGCAAAAGAATACAAATTGGCCTTGGTATGGGGACGTTGGAGATGGAGGAAATTCTGAATGTCCTTGCTGAGCAGTGTGCCCGGAAAAATCAAATGCATTGGCCGGTGGGGATAACTCCATTCAATGTTTATCTTATCTCTATTCGCGAGGATGACGCTGCTGAAAAACTGTATCGTGATCTGACGCAGGCAGGTGTTACAATTTTCTATGACAACCGTGATGTAAACCCCGGTGTCAAATTTAATGATTCTGACCTGATGGGATGTAGATATCGGATCACAGTAAGTTCGCGAAGTATAAAAAATGGCGGTGCTGAAATTTTAAGTCTTAGAAAAAATCAAGAACAAATACTCTCTATGGATAAGATTGTGGACTGGATATGCCTTGGGAAATAACATTATGTCAAGTAAGCTTGACACGGGAATCAAGAGCGTAGTATCCTTGGGAGCGTTGAAAAGATCAAGGAGTGTATATGATTCCTGAGCGTGTTGCTGATAATGTTTACGTTTTCACCAGCAAGAACTATGCTGAGGTGAATGCAGGCGCAGTTGTGGGTGAGGACTGGGGTGTCCTTATTGATACTCTTGCATATCCGGAAGAGACTCTTGAAATAAAGGAATTCATTGAAAACAAACTCGAATGTCCGATTCGTTATGTTGTCAATACCCATTTTCATTTTGATCACGCGCTGGGTAACTGTTGGTTTCCAGATGCAACAATAATCAGCAGCGCACTTTGTAAGGAGCTTCTAGATTCACGTGGAAGAGATGCTCTACAGGCAGCGAAAGAACAAAACCATGAACTGGATAAGGTCCATATTGCACTTCCGGATGTGGTATTTGATAAAGGAAGTATAAGTATCAGGATTGATAAAAGGACATTAACCCTGCTGCCCATGCCCGGCCATAGCCCTGATGGAATTGCTGTCCTGATCGAAGAAGACCGAGTGCTGTTTTCCGGTGATGCAATCATGGGCATTCCAACCATTCTGGATGGTGATATCCCCCAACTGGTTGAAAGCCTGAAACGTATACCGGACCTGAGGCTGGAAAACATCATCCCGGGCCATGGTGATGTAATCCTGAGGGGTGAGGTTGAGCCTGTTGTGGAACAGACGCTGGAATACCTTGATCTTATCGAAAAGAATGCACGAAAAGCATTACGAAGAAAAGATCCGGAAGGTTTTTTGCGGGAACTTGATGTCGAGGATGCCGGCTTCAGCAGGATTTTATTAAATGGTCTTGCACCCACTTTACACTACAGAAACATGGTCAGTCTTTACAGCAGAATGAAACAGGAGGAATGAAGTTCCTAAGGGATTTCATGCTGGTCATCTTCAGGATTGACCACTAGATAAGGCTATGGTTTAATCAAATTCAACATAAACAGGCAGTGACGGAGAAGAGTACTGCTGCTGGTGTTTTCAGCGAAACCGGGATGGTGTGAGCCGGCAATGCCCAGCTGTAGGAAAATCCCTCCTTAGCCTCAACCTGAACACCATATTAGGGTCAGTAGGGAAGACGGATTCGCTCACCGTTAGCCAGAGCGCGAATATTCAAACATTGTTGTTTACGTATTCGAAGGAGCGCCAGTTTGTTTACTGGTAGCAGGGTGGTACCGCGGGAGATATTTCTCTCGTCCCTGTAGGGACGAGAGATTTTGTTTTAATGATCTTATGAATGCAAGTGTAACCTGGTTCCAGGAGGAGAGGATGACCACGTTGGCGTATCTGCAGGATGCATATATTAAGGTATTAGAAGCCGTTGTTCTTGAGGTAGGTGAAACCGGCGTGGTGCTGGATCAGTCCCCTTTTTATCCGGGCGGAGGTGGGCAGCCCTCTGATGAAGGGAAATTGATTTCCAATGATGACGTTTACCCGGTGAGCAAGGTATTTCGCAAGGACGGGAAAATCTTGCACGAGATAAAGGGAAATCTTCCGGATAAGGGCGCAGTTGTTCAGGCTGTACTTGATTGGGAGCGGCGATACAATCTGATGCGCACTCACACGGCAATGCATATACTTTGTGGTGTGATTTGGCGCGATTATCAGGCGAGTGTGACAGGTGGCAATATGGAGCCACTGAAAGGCCGGATGGATTTTGAATTCGAACATATGCAGAAGGAACTTGTTAACGAAATCGAAGAAAAGGTCAATATGGAAGTGCAGGCCTCTCGTCCGATTTCGATCAGAACATTACCTCGTGAAGAGGCTTTTAAAATACCGGATCTTATTCGGACGAAAGTTAACCTTCTGCCCGAAGGTATTCTGGAAGTTCGAACTGTTGAAATTGAAGGGTTGGATCTTCAGGCTGATGGCGGGACGCATGTAGCCAATACGAAGGAAGTAGGAAAGATTCGGATAGTCGATTATAAAAGCAAGGGCAAAATAAATAAACGTCTTGTGGTATCTCTGGAAGAGGTGAGGTGAGGAATGTTTAAACCCGTACCTAATCAGGTGGATTTTGTAAAGCAGGAGCACGAAATACTCGAATTCTGGGAGAAAAATGAAACATTTAATCAGCTGCGGCTGATGCGATCAGATGCGCCGCGCTGGTCATTTATTGATGGTCCAATCACGGCGAACAACCCGATGGGCATTCACCATGGTTGGGGTAGGACATATAAAGACCTGTTTCATCGCTACTATGCGATGAAAGGGTACAAGACCCGCTATCAGAACGGTTTTGATTGCCAGGGGCTCTGGGTAGAGGTAAATGTTGAACGCGATAAAGGATTTAAAACCAAGCGGGATATTGAAAAGTATGGATTAGCTGATTTCGTCTTGTTGTGTAAACAGCGTGTGCTGAACTACGCGGCTGTACAAACGCAGCAGAGCATCAGGCTGGGGTATTGGATGGACTGGAACGATCCGGACATGCTTCAGATGCTGCGTGAAAAACTTGGGGAAGATCCAGGGCAGACACTCACGGTAGATGGCCCAAATGGCCCTGTCACAGGAACCGTAGAGGAACTTGTCGGGAAGCTTGGGCTGCCTGAATTGGGGGGATCCTATTTCACCTTTTCTGATGAGAATAACTACACCATCTGGCAGATGCTGAAATCCTGTTTTGATCGTGACTGGGTGTACAAGGGCAGGGATGTAATGCCCTGGTGTGCACGCTGTGGGACCGGCCTGAGCCAGCATGAAATCGTAACTGAAGGTTACCAGGAGCTCACACACGCAAGCATCGTGCTTCGTTTCCCACTTAGGGATCGCCCCGGAGAAAACCTGCTGGTGTGGACGACAACACCATGGACCCTTACCAGTAATGTAGCGGCAGCGGTCGGACCTGATCTTGAGTATGTGCGTGCGCGGCAGGGTGATGAAGTTTACTATCTGAGCAAAGGTACATTACACATGCTTAAGGGGGAATATGTAGTGGAAGAAACCGTCAAAGGCAGCGATATGGAAGGTTGGATGTATGAAGGGCCCTTTGATGAATTCCCTGCTCAGCAGGAAAGTGGATCGATAGAAAATCACCGGGTAATTCTGTGGGATGAAGTTGGCGACGAAGAAGGCACCGGTATAGTGCACATTGCTCCTGGCTGTGGCGCTGAAGACTTTTTGCTGTCAAAGGATTATGACCTGCCGGTAATAGCTCCACTGGATGAGGCGGGAGTCTATCTTAAAGGCTTCGATTGGCTGACGGGGATGCAGGTACATGATGTCGCCGAACTTATATTCAAGAACCTCGACGAGAAAAAGCGCACCTATAGAGTTGATAACTATACCCACCGCTATCCTGTATGCTGGCGTTGTGGAGATGAACTGGTATTTCGCCTTGTAGATGAGTGGTTCATTTCCATGGGTGAACAGCTGGACAAGACTTACGAAGAAGTCACTGAAGAAGAGAAACAGAAGAACCTGCGGTACCAGATTATGGAAGTTGTTCGAAACGAAACCAACTGGTACCCATCTTTCGGGAAAGATCGAGAGCTGGACTGGCTGCGTAATATGCATGACTGGATGATTTCTAAAAAGCGCTATTGGGGTCTGGCGCTTCCTATCTGGGAATGCGAACAGTGTAAACATTTTGAAGTGATCGGCAGCAAGGAAGAACTGAAAGAGAAGGCAATTGAAGGATGGAATGAATTTGAAGGGCATTCACCCCACCGTCCTTATATTGATGCAGTAAAGGTCAAATGTCCATCCTGCGGCAGTATGATGTCACGGATCCCTGATGTCGGGAATCCCTGGCTGGATGCCGGGATCGTCGGGATGAGTACACTGCAGTACCGGACAGATCGTGCATATTGGGAAAAATGGTTCCCGGCAAATCTGATTTCCGAAAGCTTCCCGGGACAATTTCGCAACTGGTTCTACAGCTTGCTTGCAATGAGCACAATACTTGAACGGAAAGCGCCATTCAAGGATATTTTTACGTATGGAACACTGCTGGCTGAAGATGGGCGAGCCATGCACAAATCCTGGGGAAATGCGATTGAGTTTAACGAAGCAGCGGACAAGATGGGTGTGGATGTTATGCGCTGGCTGTATTGTGATCAGAAACCGGAGAAAGATCTGCTCTTCGGCTATCACAGGGCTGATGAAGCCCGCCGGCAAGTATTAATCCCACTCTGGAATATCTACAGTTTCTTTATCACGTATGCAAATATCGATGGTTGGAAACCCGATAAAAACGTTACTCCTGATTACAGTGAACTGGATCTCTGGATCCTTGCACGAATTAATGAACTCATTGCTGAAGTGAATGACCGGCTTGATAAATACGAACCGCACATGGCGGCCGCTGCAATTTCTCGTTTCGTTGACCATCTCAGCAACTGGTATCTGCGCCGCAGCCGCAGCCGCTTCTGGGCCAAAGCAGGATCGAGTGAACGTTCCGATGCGGATAAAAACGCAGCTTATGCAACCCTGTATTCAGTGCTGACTACACTGGTCAGAATGCTGGCACCTTTTATGCCTTTTGTGACTGAAGTGATGTATCAGAATCTGATCCTTGCAGTTGATAAGAGCGCAGCGAAAAGCGTACATCATACTGAATGGCCAAACGTTGATGAGGCCATGGTAAATACGGGATTGACAGGCGAGATGGAGCTGATTCTGAGACTGGTCTCCCTGGGTCATGCAGCCCGTAATAAATCCGGGATTAAAGTACGCCAGCCTCTCGCTGAAGCAGCTTTCGCCGTCGGTACATCCAATGAGCGTGACATTGTTGATAGATCGCGCAGCTTGCTGTCGGATGAGCTTAATGTAAAGAATATTCGCCTGCTGGATTCAGGCGCTGAAGTTGTCAGCTATACTCTTAATCCGCTTCCAAAGCAGTTAGGCCAGAAATATGGAGCTGCATTCCCCGGCCTGCGAAAAGCAATTCTGGAGATGGACTCACAAAAGGCTGCAGATGATTTGCTGTCAGGTGTATCATTGCAAGTAACGCTCGATGGAGAGCACTATGAAATCCAGCCGGATGAGGTCCAGGTAAGAGTGGAAGCCAGAGAAGGTTTCTCTGCTGCGTCCGAGGCAGGATATGTTGTAGCTCTGGATACAGAGCTGACAGAAGAGCTGATCAATGAAGGGCTTGCACGCGAAGTGGTCCGCCGGATTCAGGATTTGCGGAAGAAAGCTGATTTGAAAATTGATGACCACATTGAAGTTGTTTACCAGGCAAGTGAAAGGCTGGAGGCAGCGATCCAGCAAAATATTGAGTACATCAAAGGTGAGACCCTATCTGTTATCTTCACGACGAACTCTGAATTGTATGAAGATGATGATAGTGAACATAAATTTGATGGGGAAACACTGAAAATCAGCCTCACCCCGGCATCATGAGGCTGAGGAGAGCTTTCAGATAATACTGATTGGTTGAGTGCCCGGATTGAGAAATCCGGGCTCTTTTCTTTGGATAACTTACTAATTTACCGGCTCATTGACTGCGCACACAGGGAAGATTGCTTTATTATCCGTACGGGATACGGTACAATCGCCTGAGTGTTGAAGCCAAAAAAGGATTGGTTTAATGAATAAGGTTAAAAACTATCTTTTCTTGCTGGGTGTCGCAGGAATTGTAATTGCACTGGATCAATGGACCAAATGGTGGGTTCGACAAAATATTGGATTTGGTGAAATACTGGTTCCTTTTGATTGGATGGCACCTTATGCGAGATTCATCCATTGGAATAACACTGGTGCGGCATTCGGAATGTTTCCAGCCGGCGCAACAGTTTTTAAAATTATCGCTGTTATCGTAATCGCGGCAATCCTTTACTATTATCCCATGGTTCCTTACGAAAAATGGCTGTACAAGATAGCTTTGGGTATGCAGCTTGGAGGGGCAACTGGAAACCTCATCGACAGGCTTACTCAGGGAGGACCGGTAACGGATTTTATTTCCGTCGGAAATTTTGCTGTTTTCAACCTTGCAGATTCAGGGATCAGCGTAGGTGTTGCCTTGCTCGTACTTGCCATGTGGTTAGATGAGAGAAAGGCAGCCCGGCAGGAAACGGTTCAGGAAGCGATATTCGAGCACGATTCTGAGCTGGCTGAGAACTCTGGCGCATCCCCACAGGAGATCGAGAGTTAACCCCGGTGCCACAAACCATAACTTTTACTTATTCAGGAGACGGCGGAAGGTTGGATCAGATTCTTACCGAGCATCTGGAAGCCACTTCACGAAGTCGGATCCAGCAGCTGATCAAACAGGGCCTTGCCGAGATTGATGGTAAGGAGGTAACCAAAACAGGATACAGGCTGGAGGGGGGCGAAACAGTGAAGCTGATGGTCCCGGATCCTGCACCGGTCGACCTTCTGCCAGAAGATATACCACTTGACATCCTGTATGAAGACAGCAATTTATTAGTGATCAATAAGCAGGCTGGCCTGGTTGTTCATCCATCAGTTGGCCACGAATCAGGGACGCTGGTCCATGCTGTTTTGTTTCATGTACCTGACCTGGAAGGTATTGGAGGAGAAAAGCGGCCTGGTATTGTGCACAGGATTGATCGTTTTACCTCCGGCATTCTCCTCATTGCAAAGAATGATGCTGCACTGATTGACCTTCAGCGCCAATTCAAGGAACGCCTGGTGAGCAAACAGTATGCAGCACTTGTAGATGGGCATCCGCCAACTCCAGAAGGACGGATTGAGATGCCTGTCGGCCGCGATCCTTCTCATCGAAAACGTATGTCCGTGACAACTCCATCCAGGGGGAAAATGGCAGTGACTGTATATCGGACGGCAGAAGTATTTGAAAATCATACCCTACTTGATATTGAGCTGGAAACCGGGCGTACGCATCAGATACGTGTACATCTAGCGTACATTGGAATTCCAATAGCCGGCGATACTGTATATGGATATAAACAACGGACGGTTCCGTTAAAGCAGAGATTTTTCCTGCATGCATCCTCGTTAAGTTTTACTCTGCCCGGCGAGGAAAAAATAACCACATTCAACGCACCGCTTCCTTCCGGACTAGAGAACGTACTTATCTGGCTGCGGGAACGTGAAAAACACTGATATGGACTGGAGGAATTATTAATGGACTGGATCGATCTGCGTTCAGATACGGTGACACTTCCCACAGAATCAATGCGTTTAGCCATGGCGGAAGCTGAAGTTGGTGATGATGTATATCAGGAAGATCCCACAATAAATCATCTTGAAACAATTGCCGCAAAGAGGATGGGCAAAGAATCGGGACTTTTTATCCCCTCGGGGACTATGGGGAATCTGCTTGCAGTAATGACATGGTGTAACCGTGGTGATGAAATGATCCTGGGTGATCGATCGCATACTTTTCTGTATGAAGTAGGAGGTGCTGCAGCGATTGCCGGGGTTCATCCGCACACTCTGCCAAACAAGGAAAATGGAACACTGGACCTGGCAGCTGTAGAGAATGCCATTCGAACACAAAATATTCATTTTCCCACTACAAGGCTCCTGGTTCTGGAGAATACGCACAACGCATGCGGGGGTGTACCGCTCAGTGCAGCGTATACCGCTGATGCCGGCAGACTGGCGCATGAACATGGATTGAAGCTGCACCTTGATGGCGCTCGTATCTTTAATGCTGCGGCTGCTCTGGACTGCACAGCAGGAGAACTGACTGCTCCGGCTGATTCGGTCACATTCTGCCTTTCCAAAGGGCTGGCAGCACCTGTTGGATCCGTCATTTGCGGAACAAAAGAGTTTATTGATACTGCCAGGCGAAACCGCAAAATGCTTGGTGGCGGGATGCGACAGGCCGGAATTCTGGCAGCGGCGGGTATCGTTGCACTTGAAGGCATGACTGACAGGCTTGCAGAGGATCATAAAAGAACCACGCAATTAGCCGAAGCACTTGAAACACTTACGGGCCTGACTCTATTGCAGGGCAAACCGCAATCTAATATGCTTTTTCTTCGTATAGATCACCCAGACATTGATGCAGATACTGTCGTAGCCCGGGCTTTTGACAAAAAGATAAAACTATCTGCGAGGAACAGGACAGATATGCGTCTTGTTGTCCATTACCAGATTGATGATATGGCCGTGAATCGGGTTGTGCAGCTATTTACAGAACTGCTTCAATAACTGGGAAGGCAGACTGTCTTTTTTAAATAGGTGTAATCATTTTCATAAGACCTGCCAGAAAAATCGTGACGGGTATTATTTATGGAAACCAGAAAGCATGCAAACATGGAAACAGTCGGGACATAAATCAGAACTGGGACACAATACGCATACTATGATAATGAAAGAGTCAAAAACGGAAGTAACTTCTTTCGGCAAAGAAAAACCTCCCGGAAGATTTTATTAAAGGGATAGAACCGCTTCGCTAACTATCCATAATATTTGGATTATATAAAAAAATTTCAAACCTTTTTATCTTTGCCTGGACACAGACCCTTGAACCTTGACTGTGATACCAGCCCATGATACACTTTGCGGCGTTCGGGGGTGTGGTGTAGCGGCCTAACATGCTGCCCTGTCAAGGCAGAGATCGCGGGTTCGAATCCCGTCATCCCCGCACCAGAAAGCCATCTCAAACGAGATGGCTTTTTTGTTGATACTATAATCAGCTATGCATGATGGTGTTGAAGATACCTTGAGACAATGAACGGCAAATCTAAATTTTTTAGCCTGGGAATACGATTGGAATGTTACCGGGCTCACCGTAACGGCCTGGAAGCCTGCATCCACACCAGCCAAACCAGGGAAAATTATTCCTGCGGTGGATAGATTTTTTCAGGGGGAAAACGGCGTTTCGGCCGTTCTATCAATTCCAATATTACGCCCAACTTCTCTTCGGTGTCGAGATAGGCGAAATGCCCGTCACCATCCGGTCCGAAACCGGATCCTTCCATGATAACCTGTAATCCAGAAGCTTCTGCCTCAGCGATAGCTGAGTGCATATTCTCTACAACAAGACCATAGTGATGGGGGCCATAACCATGGTCCCGAATAAAATCAGCATAAATCGTATCACCTTCGACTGCTTCAATTAATTCAATTCGCGTATCCCCCAAATATGAAAGCGCAATACGCATTTTGAAATCCGCAGGTTTACCATAATAAGCCATGTGGGATAGCACAGGACGGGCGTACGTGTAGAAGTGCCATGGGCCTATCCCAAAGTAGGTGTAGTAATTCTCCACGGCTCTGTCCAGGTCCGGAACAAGGATCGCAACCTGGGTGACTCCATTATTCAGAAAAGGAAGCGGTTTCATACGATTTGCCTCTGAGGCACAACGAAGAATACCAGGAAACAGGCGGCAAATTGATTATTTTTCACAGGTGGCTCCTCAACACAGAAGCCCACGGATAAAACCTTGTTCCGGAAGCAAGATCGAAAACCGGCTTCTCCGGACGTATACGGTCAATCCTATCACATAATAGTAGAGCACTGGATAAGACAGGGCTGGATAGAAAACCTGAATTAAGCATCCTTCGATTCCTCCATTAAGGTGGACGGAATTCCTCGTATTGAGGGTGGGGGAGCGTTCAATCGAATTATGAAAGATCTGTAAGGTATTTATAAGTTGCGTACATATTTTTCTTTTGTATACTTGGTTGGACGTGTTCAAAGAGGATTACGCATAAGTAAAGATCATAATCCAGCAATGAAGGAAGACAGGCTGAGTGAGAATGATACACAAATGGAATGCATTAAAGGTGGGGATAGGCAGGATGAATGGGTAGACAATCTGCGTCCGGACGGTTTGTTTGGTGGTATATAGTTCCCTTATTTTTACTACTGCTTTGTACAGCTTTCCTGAAACCTGTTTCGGCTGATGAAAGTGGCCCCGATCCACTTCCTCAGGTTGAACCAACTCCTTTTGGCGCTGTGGGTGCCTGTGAACTCCTGGATGGCACTTATGAAACCTGCTATGACCCAATGTGCTCTCTTGAATGGCATGAACCTCCTGGAGAATCGGGTGTGTGGGTCTGGCGCCTGGTATTCAGATTTCGAGGATGCAATCCATACGATGGATGCGTCTATACCGTTATGGCCGAGTGCGAAAATGGTTGTGATTCAAGTGACCCCCTTGCACATGAGTGTATCGGCGAAGATGAAGAACCAATTTCCGAACCGGAAAATAACCCCGAACAGTTTTTTCCTGATCCGGCAGATGATCAGTGCTACGGGGTACACTGTCGTGAGGCTGTTTGTGTAGGGGACACCAGCTACTTCGGAAGCCCGGAATGTGATCCTTCAGACGGTTTATGCCAATATGAACATACTGAGTATTGTGAATATGGTTGTGATTCCATTTCAGGCTACTGCTATGGACCACCAGAGGGCGGTGCCTGTGTAGGTATTAGTTGCGATCCTTTCTGCAACGGCGATACCAGCTGGTTTGCTGGCCAATGTGACCCAATGGATGGTGGATGCATGTACTCAACGCAGACTTGTGATTGGGGCTGCGATGGAGCTACAGGATTATGTGTGAACCCAGAGGATCTGAACCTTTGTGCATCCAATCCATGCGCATCATTTTGTGAAGGTGATTTAAGCTACTATGATGGTGAATGCGATCCAGCTGATGGAGGATGTTTTTATTCAACTATTACTTGTGAAAATGGCTGTAATCCTGATAATGGGATGTGTCTTAGTCCTGACCAGGGAGGCCTTTGTGCCGGGATCAGCTGTCCGACATTCTGCGAAGATGGCGTAAGCTGGCATGATGGAAAGTGTGATCCGGCTGATGGTTTATGTGCTTATCTGACAACGCCCTGTGATACTGGGTGTAATGATTCGAACGGGCGGTGTTATCCGGTTGATACGGGTACGGATGACTTGCTTGGCCTGATTGCAGTTGGAGGCGGTGTGGTGGCTGTTGGCGGTGGCACTGCCGGAGGAGGATTGCTGCTGTACCGGTTCCTGAAGGGGCGTAAACCGCCGCTGCCGAAGCCAGCTGCACCACCAATTCCTTCACCAAAACCTGCGATTGATCCAATCATAAAAGATCTTGATAACCAGGGAGATCGTATTGATTCACTGCTGCGCCGACTTAAGGATATTCACCGTGGGAATCTGCAGCATAGCATAGGTACGGATCAGCGATTGGCAGAAATAGCGGAGCACAAGGATGATGTTGTTGCTGTGTTTGAAACCGGTACGAATATAATGAAAAAAGCTGCAGATACAGGGGCTGATATCGTTGGATTGACTCCTGGAGTAGGGCGTACGTTCAAATATGGATATAAGGGTGTGACAAATTGGGTCGAACACGGTTTGAATTCATATCTCCTCGATGGAGAAGACGCCGCAACATCTGTTATGAAGGGATATCTTAAAGGGAACCTGGAAGTAGCCAAAGCAGTAATCGGTGATGAATTAGGTGATTTTGTGCCCATACCCGGTGTTAACGACCTGGGCAGGATCAATATGCGATATGCCCGGGAAAGTGTAAGTACCATTATCAAACGTAAGGGGTTGGCAAATTACGGCACAAACATAATAAAAGACAAGTTGACCAGCAAGGCCGTGGATCAGGGAGAACAATTGATCAGAGTTACCGGGAGAAAAATCCGGTGGTAGAAGAGCGTATTGATTGGAGACTATAAATAATCCTATGGAACATTTTCTTTCATCTGAGCAGTTTAAAACATTGAGCAGTCAGGTTGGTGGGCAGCCAGGCATCTGTTCACCATTTTATCAGAGCAGTGAGCGAATGAAAGGTGTCTCTGCTGTCCCCGTTCCACCTGAGACAGTGAAAGTGCTCCAATCGGCCGGGATTCTCTCCACGCTGACCAACACACGCTCTACCGTTGTGTTTTCGTACTCTGGGTTGGATTTCGCTTTTAAAACCGCCCTGTACGCTCCTGTGCAGCCTGGTGGCATTCCTGCTGTTTCCATATCTGAAACGGATCAGGGGCTAAAAATTGCTTCTCCTCCACTCACAGGAATCCTGTTGGAGATGGTTTTGCAGTATATGGGAGAATCACAGGTTTGTATGGTTGATGTGGATATCACGCTTTCGCTGCGTGAAACAGCCGTATTGTTTGCATTCCTTGATGCAGGACGAAGAGCGCTGCTGAAGGGTCTGCTGGAAGGGAGCGGGCTGGACCAACCTCCAGCTCTAGATTTTTCCGATGTGCTTTATGCTGGACAGTTCCAGGATACAAATCTGCAATGGTTCACCCCATATTTTATGGAAATCGCTGAAGAAGCCCCTCTGCAGCAAACGGATATTGATAGGGCTGTTCCAGTATTGGAACAAAAGGGACTGCTGTCTTCTAAAAGTGGACAGCTGCGGCCATCGCCAGATTTACTGCGCCTGATGATTTCTTTCCTGCTGGTGGAATCTTACTCAAGGATACAGGCGGCACAGGGGACGCGGGTAGAGGATCTGCAGAACATGGATATCTGGGCAGTTCAGGGACGTAATCACGCTCTGCTGTCCTGGACCATGGATGAGAGCAGTGTAACACTTAAGGGACTGAGCCCGGCACAGTGGCTGCTGTTGTTGAGCGATATGCTGGATAAACCTGAAGGAATATTTGAGGGAGCTGAATCTGCTGGAGGGGCAGCAAATTCTGCTATTCCTGTCGCTGATGCCAGCAGGATTTGTCCAGGCTGTTCAAGCCCGATTCCTGATGGAAAGAAATTCTGTACCACCTGTGGGTATAAGTTTTAACCTGAAGAAGGAGATAATAAGTTATGGTATGTCCTAACTGCTATGCCGCAGTCACACCGGATGATGAATTTTGCGGAGAATGTGGCCACCGTTTGAAACCTGCCCAGGGAAATTCGCCATCTTTGGAATCATCGCTACCTTCTGCGCAGGCAGCATCTGCTCCTGGTTTGGAATCGTCTTTTAAAGAGGTGCCTCCGGCAGCGCCATCCTACCTGGAACCCGGACTGAAAACGCCGAGGAAGAAATCCAGGTTATGGATTATTATCCTGATTATTGTACTTATATGTATAGCGTCGGTAATATGTGCAATTACGGTCGGAGGTGAATTTATTTACGACCTGTTTAACCCCGTGATATATAATGGGGTTGGATGAACTGAAATCACCGTTTCAGGTGAATTACGTTTTTAACCATTTTCAATATCCGGGAGAGAACATGAAAAGGTATAGTTTATATCTAGCTGCAGCAGTGCTGCTTATAAGCCAGTTGGCGTGCGAAGCTCTTAATCCTGCCAATGTGATTGAAAATATCGACCCTGAAGCGATTATTGACGCGCTTCCTGATGAAATGGACATTGAGCAAATTGAGCCGCTTATCCAAGAAGCAGTCCCTGAAGTTGAAGAACAGAATGCACCTCTAGTTCAGGAAGAGAATCTGGTTTCCATATCTGCGGCAGGTATCACATTATGGTATGACCCGAATGTATTGATTGAAGTCTCAGCTGAGGCGGTGCCTGCGATAACCGAAGAACTTGTGTACGAAACTGTTCACCCAGAATATGCCATGTTTACTTTCCCGGGTCTTGATGGGTATATCGCAGTTGTTCCTGTTGCCCCCATGGAACAGCTTGTGCCGGAAGCGGGGCAATCCTTTCAACTGCTGAAGAATGCATTATCGGCTCAACCAGAATCTTTTGATAAATGTGCCCCGCAGGTTCCTCTCATGTATTTCTATCACGAATGCAGCCATCAGCAATTTGCAGCCAATGTCGACTACCTGGACTTCGTGAACGGAAATGGCATGAGATTTGTATCGGTATATGCAATTCAGGACCTGGCTCCAGTGAATAATGACAATCTGGTTTACATTTTCGAAGGGTTTACTGAAGATGGAAAATACTATCTGACCGGAGAGATGGGAATCGATAATGAGATGCTGGCTCTGGCAGGCGATTCAATTCCACAAGATGTATACACTGATCTGGAAGGCTCGATTATGAGGGAATTTTTCAAAGGGTTTGAAATTGCATTAAATGAGGCAGAATTGATGTATGAGCCTTCACTTGATTATATCGACAGGGTGTTCACATCGATAAAAGTAGAGTAGCGATAACTCATCCTGATTCAGGAAGCCACAACGCACAAAAAAATATAAAGGACGAAGGAGCGAAAATTAGTCTTCGTCCTTTTATTTTTTCTGACTTCTCCTCAGGAAGTAATAAGGAAGTTCGATGATTGTTATAATACTAACTGAGTCACAATAGAGAGAACAAATCTATGGAGTATGTTGAAAACCATCAAAACTCAAGTCAGCAATAGAATGGACATCAGAAGGGACTGTATTAGGGTATGGGAACAGGGTTTGCATTTGACAGAATTATAGTAATAGTCTTGGATGGAGTAGGAGCAGGAGAATGCCCTGACTCCTCAGATTATGGGGATGCGGGTAGCAATTCTCTGGGAAATACAGCCAGAGTGCTGGGCGGGATCAATCTTCCAAACATGGGTGAGATAGGTCTCGGTAATATCACGGAGATCGCAGGAGTGCCGCCCCGGGTAGAGACAGCTGGAGCGTATGGAAAAATGCAGGAACAATCAAAAGGCAAGGGATCGATTGTAGGGCATTGGGAGTTGATGGGAATCCACACAAAAAAACCCATGCCTACCTATCCTGACGGATTTCCAGCTGATCTACTGGAGAAATTCTCCAGCCTCACCGGGAGGGGGGTATTGGGGAACATTGCAGCATCAGGAACTGAAATTATCAAAGACTATGGAATGGAGCATATTCGAACAGGGGCTTTAATTGTATATACATCAGCTGATAGCGTCTTTCAAATAGCAGCAAATGAAGCAGTTGTGCCACTGGAAGAACTATACAGCATTTGTAAAACTGCACGGAATTTGCTGACCGGAGAGCATGCAGTAGGCCGTGTAATTGCCCGGCCGTTTATCGGCGATTCACCTGAAACGTTCACGAGGACCAGCGGCCGGCATGACTATCCGGTTAGCCCGCCTTCAGAAACCATGATGGACCGTTTGATTGAATCAGGCTTATCAGTTTATGCAACAGGAAAAATAGATGACCTTTTTGGTCACCGTGGAATAAGTGAGACATATCATTCTGTTGATAACACTGAAAGCACTGATGCCTTAATTCGATTTCTGGAAACAAGGTTCAAAGGATTACTTTTCACCAATCTTATTGAAACTGACATGATTTATGGACACAGGAATAATCCTGAAGGATATGCCAAAAAAATTGAAGAATTTGATCAACGTATTCCTGAGATACGTGAGCGAATGAGAAGGGGTGATATGGCAATGATTGTAGCCGATCACGGCGTTGA
>JAFGNH010000105.1 GCA_016927115.1 Anaerolineales bacterium
AAGGAACGCTGAGGGCGCTGAGAATAAGGAACGCTGAGGGCGCTGAGAATAAGGAACGCTGAGGGCGCTGAGAATAAAGAACGCTGATTACGCTGAGAATAAAGAACGCTGAGGGCGCTGAGAATAAGGAACGCTGAAGACGCTGAGAATAAGGAACGCTGAGGGCGCTGATAAATATATTGTATTTATAAAGGGGGGAGTTTTTCTATGGCTTGTCCTGGTATGGCGCGTGATGGAATATTTCTCCTCGGGCTTTGCGGGATCTATCAACAGCCATGTTCCACAGCCCTTGTCGAAATGATATACAGAGGTCTTGACATACCTTCCATGTCATCTCGAGACGGGGTGTGGGACGAAGCAGGTGAGAGGCTGCATCAACCCCGGCGAGAGATATTCTGGTGCCGATGGAAGAGAAGTGAGCGGTATCGGTAACAGATATCTAATAGCTTTTTAAAGCTCAAAACTCTCAATGAGAAGAACTACCTGTGAATAGCTCTGCCCCTGCCCCCTCCGGGAGGGGAAAGTACTGGCCGGTCTCGACCGGCCAGTACAAGGGGCGGGTTCTACAGAATGTATTATGGGCTGATGATAATCCTGGTATTTTTACCGCAAAGACGCAGAGGTGTGAAGGAGCAAAGGTATTAAATACATTTCTTTGTGTCTTTGCGCCTTTGCGATAAGTTTTACACGTTCTGCGCGTTGACCGTGTTTCCGGCAGCGTGCTATAATGTCGACCATAACACCGGACGGCAAAATCCGGTATCACCGGATTGGCAAAGAGTTCTGCCCTGCGGTGTGAATGAAGAAAATTAATAAAAAAACCAGCCGCTCGAAGTGATGGTGCTCGGGCGGTGCGATGTTTATGGATGGGAGGAAGTATGTATAAAACACATTCCTGTAATGAACTGCGAAGCAGTCACAGCGGCCAGACTGTCACCCTTGCTGGTTGGGTACACCGGCGTCGGGATCACGGCGGTGTAACGTTTTTTGATCTTCGGGATCGGGATGGGCTGGTTCAGGTTGTGGTGAATCCTGATTCTACAGAAGAAGGTTACGAGCTGGCGGAAGCCGCACGGCCGGAATGGGTGCTGCAGATAAAGGGCGTGGTGCAGAGTCGCCCGGAGGGGATGGAGAATCCTCAGCTGGATACCGGGGATATTGAAGTGAGTGCAGTGCGGGTGCGGGTGTTAAACAAGGCGAAAACCCCTCCATTTCCTATTAATGAAGAAACTGAAGTTGATGAACAGGTGCGGCTGAAGTATCGCTATATGGATCTGCGCCGGAGCCGCATGCGGAAGAATTTGGAAAACCGCTACCATATTATCAGGTATATCCGTAATTTTCTGGACCAGCGGGGTTTCTGGGAAATTGAAACCCCCATTCTTTTCAAGACGACTCCGGAAGGGGCACGAGACTACCTGGTTCCTTCCCGCGTTTACCCGGGGGAATTCTATGCACTGCCGCAGTCGCCGCAGCAGCTTAAACAGATGCTGATGGTCGCGGGTGTGGAGCGCTACTTCCAGATCGCCCGCTGCTTCCGTGATGAGGATCAGCGTGGTGACCGTCAGCCGGAATTCACCCAGCTTGATATGGAGATGTCCTTTGTCGAGCGTGATGATGTGATGGGATTGATCGAGGAAATGTTCACCAGCCTGGTAGATGAATTGTTCCCGGAAAAGACGATCCTTTCACGGCCCTGGCCCAGACTGACCTACCAGGAAGCCATGGAACGCTTTGGAAAGGATAATCCTGATTTGCGGTTTGGTATGGAGCTGCAGAACATCAATGATCTGGCTGAAGGCTGCAGGTTCAAGGTGTTTGAACAGACGGTTGCCAACGGCGGAGATGTGCGCGGCTTTAACGCAAAGGGTTGTGGAGGTTACAGCCGCAAGCAGGTTGATGAGCTGATTGAATTTGTGGCTCGCTACGGTGCCAGAGGCCTGGCAACACTGGGGCTGACAGAAAATGGCGAGGTAAAATCCACCTTCACCAAGTTCCTGGATAATGAGACTGTGCAGGCTGTTATCGCCAGGTTTGAGGCACAGCCCGGGGATCTGCTTGTTTTTGTGGCGGATAAACCCGCGGTCGTTTATGAATCGCTTGGCAGGTTGCGAGTATTTCTGGGCGAACGGCTCGGGCTGCGAGATCCAGATACCCTGGCGTTTTGCTGGGTTGTCGACTTTCCGTTTGTAAACTGGAATGAAGACGAGGCTCGCTGGGATCCCAGCCACCATCTCTTTACCGCTCCCATGCCAGAGGATGCGCATTTTCTGGATACCGATCCCGGAAAAGCTCGCGGTCAGCAGTATGACCTGGTTCTGAATGACTATGAAATTGCCGGCGGCAGTATCCGGATCCATGAGCGGGCAATGCAGGAGAAGGTCTTTGAACTGATCGGGCTGGATATTGATGTGGCACGGGAACGTTTTGGCCATATGCTCGAAGCATTTGAGTATGGAACACCGCCGCATGGTGGTATTGCGCCCGGTATCGACCGGATCTGTATGTTGTTGTCGGGGGAGCCGAATATCCGTGAGGTAATTCCCTTCCCGAAAAATCAGGTGGCAAGGGATGTGATGGCGGGTGCTCCTTCTGAAGTCGAAGAGAAGCAGCTTACGGACCTGCATTTGAGCAGCACCCGCACCCCCGGGCAGGTGTGAAACATTTACAAGCAGTAGTGATCATGGTATAAAACGATTGCCCTGCCGTGTTTGTGATGTTGCATCCGCGTTTGAGCCAACACCAAACACGACGGGATTCGAAGTAACGTAGCGGACACGATAGGCTTGAGCCAAGGTGGAAGCTATTAACAGGATCCCACCTGCGCTAGCAGGTTCAATACGGCGCAGCACACGGCATGGTGGGGCTCACAGGCAGCCAGCGTCTGGTTATCCATCGCTGGCTATTATTATATAAAGCGCACCAGGAAATGGGCGGGCACAATTCTGACAGGATCCACAAGATTGAAGTGGAAACGACAGGCTGCATTCTATCGGTCCCTGCGCTGTAATTATGCACTTCTGGCTTTCTTGCTTTCAACCCCTTTCTCAGGTAGACTTTTAACATTATCTTAATTGTTGAGTGAAGAATGACCGATCCCAAGCAAAAAGCTCTGGATGCTGCAGTAGAAAAAATCAAGAAGGAATATGGTGAGGGGGCTGTCATGCGGTTAGGGGAGGCAGCCCACATGAAGGTCGCCGCCATCCCAACCGGCGCTCTTGCATTGGACCTTGCCTTGGGTATTGGGGGAATTCCACGCGGTCGGGTTACAGAGATCTATGGCCCTGAATCTTCCGGTAAAACAACCCTGTGCCAGCATATTGTCGCGGAAGCACAGAAAATGGGTGGTGTATGTGCCTTTATCGATATGGAGCATGCACTTGATCCAGACTATGCTGCCCGTTGTGGTGTCAATATTGATGACCTGTATATTGCCCAACCGGATACTGGGGAGCAGGCGTTAGAGATCACGGAAACTCTTGTTCGCAGTGGTGCGGTCGACGCGGTTATCATTGACAGTGTGGCTGCGCTGGTGCCGCGCGCTGAAATCGAAGGGGACATGGGGGATTCACCGATGGGTATGCAGGCCCGTCTTATGAGCCAGGCACTGCGGAAACTATCGGGTGTTATCAAACAAACCAATACTGCAGTGATTTTTACAAACCAGCTCAGACAAAAGATCGGTGTCATGTTTGGAAACCCGGAAACAACAACCGGTGGGATGGCGTTGAAATTTTATGCGTCTGTTCGTCTTGATATCCGCCGGATTGAAAGTATTAAAGTCGGCCAGGAATTGGTCGGCAACCGGGTTCGGGTGCGGGTGAAGAAAAACAAGGTAGCCCCGCCTTTTAAATCAGCAGAATTTGATGTTATGTATAATGAAGGAATCTCGAAGGTTGGTGGCCTGCTGGACATCGGCGTGGAGATGGGTCTGATTGAAAAGAGAGGATCTTTCTATTCCTACAATGATGAGCGATTGGCACAGGGTCGTGAAAATGCCAAGCAGATACTGCGCGAGAATCCCCAGATGGCGGAGGAAATTGAGGAAAAGATTCGTGGAGCCGCTGGCTTGATCGAATTGGAAACATCAGAATAAGGTTGCCCCAGAGGGGCACGAGTATAGAACAGCTGTACAAAAACCTGCAAAGGTTCCAGTGCGGCAAATGGATAGCAGTAAATCTCTTGTTGGAGATTCTTTCGTAGAGATACTCTGCGAAGTGGAGTAAGGTCGATTGGGTAAGTGTAGAATATCTGTGGAGGGCAAGGCATAACGCGTTTTTAAGGTGAGACTGCAGGCTGGCCTCAGACGATCTTAACAGCGCCCAATCGTACATAGGTATTTTCTCCAACAGAGTAGTTGGTATATCCTGCCGCGACCTGGAAAACGGGTCGCGGTGCAGTTTAAAAGGAAAATGGCAGAACCAGAGAAGAGAATTACCGATATTCAGGTCCAGAAACGAGATCCCGAACGAGTCAGTATATTCCTGAACGGGGAATTCGCATTCGGCCTGACAGCGAAATTGGCAGATCCCCTTTCGGTGGGAATGCTGCTTTCGGCCGGGGAAATTACTTCCCTGCAGCTGCAGGATCAAACACAGAAAGCACTGCAGCTTTCCTGGGATCAGCTTTCGAGGAGGCCGCGCACAGAAAAGGAGATCCGGGAATACCTCGGCAGGAAACAAGTGCCGGATGAGGTTGTGGATTCTGTTATCGACAGGTTAAAGCAGCTGGATTATGTCAATGATGCTTCTTTTGCTGCACAGTGGATTGAAAATCGCCAGACATTCCGTCCACGCAGCAGCATAGCTTTGAAATATGAACTACAGCAGAAGGGTGTGGCAAACGATATTATTGCATCTGCACTGCTGGATTTTGAAAACAGCGACGCTGCATATGCTGCAGCAGAAGCAGCGATGCGTAAATTTAGAAACAGGGACCCGGAAACCATTCAGAAGCGGATCTACGCATACCTTTCCCGTCGTGGATTCAGGTATGAAACAATCCGGGCAGCAGTTGATAGGCTCTCAGAAGAGCAAAAGAATGAGTACTCCAACAATCGAACAGGTTGATACACATCATAATGAAAAAATGAGCGCTCGGTTCACCGGGCGGTTTGGAAAGTGAGGAATAGACGTTATGTTTGAACAGTTTCCTGGAGGTCAGATTCTTATTATTGCCGTTATCGGTGCGGTGATTATCGGGGGGATTATTGGATATTTCTTTCGCCAGATGCAGTTTGAACGCGATAAACGCAAGAAAATGGATCGCGCTGAATCCATCATCGAAAATGCCAACGATCAATCACGAGAAATACTGCTCAAGGCACGTGATGAAGCACTGGAAACCCGCAGTTCGGCGGAGGCCGAGGTGGCACGCCGGAGAAATGAACTTAGCAGGGAAGAAGATCGATTACAGGGGCGCAGATCCGATCTCGATCGAAGACTTGAGCAGCTTGAAAAGCGCGAGGTGAATATTAACAAGCGCCAGAGTGCACTTGATAAACGCGCGAACGAAGTCGATCATCAGTTTGAAGAGATCGTTGCAGAGCTGGAAAGGGTTTCCAACATGACCGTGGATGAAGCCCGGACACAGCTGTTTGAGCAAGTTGAACAAACTACCCGCAGAGATACAGCACGTATCATTCATCAGATTGAGCAGGAAGCACAGATGGAGGGGGAGCGCCGTGCAAGAGAACTGATTGCAGATGCTATTCAGCGGGTCGCATCAGACCACGTCAGTGATATTACCACTTCGTTTGTTCCACTTCCCTCTGATGATATGAAAGGCAGGATTATCGGACGCAACGGCCGCAATATTCGTGCGTTTGAACAGGCGGCCGGTGTGGATGTGATTGTGGATGATACTCCGGAAGCGGTGACCGTCTCCTGCTTTGACTCGGTAAGGCGAGAAGTAGCTCGCCGTTCAATGGAACGCCTCGTGCTGGATGGACGTATTCACCCTGCTTATATTGAAAAAGTAGTCAATCAGGTTCAGGAAGAAGTAGGCAAAGAAATGATTGAAGAGGCTGAAAAGGCTTGCTTCGACGCAGGAGTTCACGGCCTTCATCCTGAAATTCTGAAGAAGCTTGGGCGGTTGAAATTCCGCACATCCTATGGTCAGAACCAGCTTGCACATGCGGTTGAGACTGCACAGATTGCAAGTGTGATTGCCGCAGAACTGGGTGCAAATGCTGATATTGCCCGGGCTGGTGGGCTGCTGCATGATCTTGGAAAGGCCATGGATCATGAGACAGAAGGAACCCATGCCCTGATTGGCGCCGAGTTTGCAAAACGGCATGGGGTGCATCCGGAGGTTGTCAACATTATTGCATCACACCATCATGAGATAGAGCAATCCAGTGTTGAGGCTGTTATAGTTGAATCCGCAGATGCGATCAGTGGAGCCCGGCCAGGTGCACGTCGTGAAAGTCTTGAGCAATACGTCAAACGCATCAGATCGCTGGAAGAAATTGCCAACTCATTCAAGGGCGTCAGTGAAAGCTACGCACTACAGGCAGGACGTGAAATCCGAGTTCTGGTCAAGCCAGAGGACATCGATGACCTCGAAGCAACGCACCTGGCTCGTGATGTTGCCAAGAAGGTCGAAGAAGGCATGCAGTATCCCGGCCAGATTAAAGTAACAGTAATTCGGGAAACCAGGGCAGTCGATTACGCAAAGTGATTTTGATCAATAATTAAACAGCTCTGTACTTAACTGATTAATTAAGCTGCCCCTGTATATCCGGGGCAGCTTTTGATTTACGGTTCTTCTACCTGATCCTTATCTGCCGGCTTCCCATACAGAAACCAGTACAAATCAGCCGGATACATATCTCGCAGCCGGTCTGGCCACAGAAACGGGCCTGGCTCGAACTGTGTTTTCAACTGCTGATCGAGCAGACGGATTTGCTTTTGAAGGTCTACGAATTCCTCGCGGTCTGTCAGCAGATCGAGAAGCAGGGAGCAAATTAACCGGAACCGAACCTCGAAACTATAACTCTGCCCGCGGTCTTTTCCCTGTATAAGGTCCTCAAGATATGCAGACCAGAGTTTGATCCGGTTTTTAAGTTCAAGCAGTGCTTTTTCCTGAATAGTGCCGCGCCATTTCTGGCGGATGGAATCCCAGGAGAGGATCAGTTGGAAGTACTGCTGCTCCTGGGAAGGGTTGAGCAGATCAAGATAAACAGTGATTTCATTGATGTTTAACATCAGGTTTCCGGTAGTAAGCCTCAGGAAAGGCCGTGATCCTGAAGGGGCTCGATGTGAGAGGGGCCAGTATAATTCTTTTGAGAGAAGATAGCTTTCATACTCATCCAGCTGGAGTGCCAGCAGCTGCAGGCTGTATTCAGGTTGAAAGGATTTCATAATACACCAACCCTGAGGAAGTGCAGCTATCAGGAAAAGCTGCCTAAAGCTGTCTGGAGCGATCACTGGTATGGTGGAAGACCGCTTCTGATAGTCTCTGCTGAACCGGTACCTTCTTATTATTGTATATTGGTTTGAGAGATTTTGCCTGCTTCGGCAGTTAGCCGCCCGGTCATCAGCAGGACCCTGCCTGTTGGATTCGAGCAGTGTCTTCATAACTGATCACTCGTTTTTGCGTGACCGTTTTTTTCAGACAGGTATTATCCGCTATGCACTTCTTTAGAAAATCAAAAAACCTTGATAGAATGGACCCGGCTTTGTGTTTTTGGAGACAATGCTGGTATTGCATCATTTTTAAGCCGCTTGTCGCAACATCCCTGTGGCTATTGGCTCTTCAGCCGTATACTGCTTTCTACTGAAACGATTTCTCCGGGCAGTATTCTGGCAGCAGCACCTACGGTGCGTTTGGTATTTTGGCAGTGATTGTGTTTTCATGATCAAATATATGAGTTTCGCCACTGGTTTGAATTTGGGTGAAATATTAACGTGTGAGGGTAGAAATCCAGAAGCTGCTCAGTTAGAAAAAAATCGGAGGAGTTCTAAATGGAAAAGACCATGAAGCAGATATATGAAACAATTGTTCAGGGTGATCTAAAAGGGATCGAAGCACTGGTCAACACTGCGCTTGACGCAGGGGCTGAGCCTTCCGTCCTGCTTAATGAGTATATGATTACCGCCATGGATGAGATTGGTGAACGGTTTGAGAAAGGTGAAATCTATGTACCGGAAATGCTCCTTTCAGCGCATACGATGCAGGCTGGATTGAAACTTCTCAAACCGATGCTGGTCGATTCCGGCGTTGAACCTTCCGGGAAAGTGGTATTGGCAACGGTGAAGGGCGATCTGCACGATATTGGCAAGAACCTGGTTGGGATGATGGCCGAAGGAGCGGGTTATACGGTTGTCGATCTGGGAGTGAATGTTGCTCCGGATGCTATTGTGGCTGCGATAAAAGAGGAGAAACCTGACGTGGTCGGATTATCTGCTCTGCTGACTACGACCATGGTGATGATGAAAAGTATTGTAGATGCAGTCTCCGAAGCGGGATTGCGGGACCAGGTAAAGATCATTATCGGTGGTGCACCAGTCGATCAGGATTATGCAGATGAAATCGGTGCTGATGGTTTTGGACGGGATGCAGGCCAGGCAGTGCAGGTGATTCGTTCCTTCAAAGCCTGAAAGAGACAATAAGTAGATTGTTGCCTGAAGAATAGTGTAAGAGTCTATGGGAAGCCCTGTTCCGGCAAGGCGTCTGGCATAAATCACAAATATGCTCGAATAGCATCAGTACCGCGTACCGAAAAAACCGGTAAGAAAAGTACGCAGAGATCACACAGGAGGAACCTGAACATGAAAACACTGCTGCGCAGCGGCACAAAGGAAGCACTGATTGATACTGATGGTGCCTTTACGGTCATCGGCGAAAAAATTAATCCGACTGGGAATAAACGTCTGGCTGAAGCTCTGCGTGAAGATAATACTGCTGCAATCCTCGATCTGGCTGTGAGCCAGGTGGAAGCGGGTGCAACGGTGCTGGATGTGAATACGGGTTTACGGGGAATTGATGAAGTCGTTGTACTGCCGCGAATTGTCCAGATGGTGTCTGAGGCGGTAAACGTGCCGATAAGTATCGATACAGCCAATCCCTCTGTACTGGAAGCGGCATTGAAGGTGGTAAAGGGAAAGGCGCTGATTAATTCTGTGACCGGTGAAGAAAAATCGATGGCGTCGGTACTTCCCCTTGTTAAGGAGTACGGGGCAGCCGTAATCGGGTTGGTAATGGATGACAGTGGTATCCCGGAAACGCCGGAGGCCCGGTTAAAGGTAGCTGAAAATATTTTGGAGAAGGCCGCGGCCATTGGAATACCAGCAGAGGATGTCGTGATCGACCCGCTGGTTATGGCTGTTGCTACAGACAGCAATGCAGTCCGCGTGACTATAGGAACGATTCAACTGGTGCGGGAAAAGCTGGGTGTGAATATCAATCTGGGCGCAAGCAATGTTTCCTTTGGCCTGCCGAACAGGACGCTGCTGAACCAGGTTTTCCTGTCCATGGCGGTCCTGGCTGGTGCGACCTGTGCGATTACGGATCCGATGAAGATGACAGGTATTGTTAAGGGTGCGGATCTGATGATGGGACATGATATGTTTGCGGCAGAGTATATGCAATACTGCCGCTCTCAGGAATCCTGATCGCGCTGTTGTACAGAGCAGTTTTACAGAAATCAAAAGAGGCTTCCCTGCAATCTTCGGGGCAGCCTCTTGAGTTTTTTTGGAGTGGAATGTTGTTTGCTGTGCAGATGTTTGATTATGCTTCCAGCCCCAGCCCTGAGCGGATAGCATCCAGCAGTTCACCGCGAGTGGTTGGTTTGATCAGAAAATCCACCGCCCCCAGGCTCTTTCCTTCTTCGATATCCTCGGGCTGATTCTTCGCTGTCAGAAAAATCACGGGAGGAAAAACGGTGCTCTGTGCCCGAATATGGCGGACTAAATCGAATCCGCTCATTCCTGGCATCATGATATCCAGAAGCAGCAGGTCAAAATCGTGTTGTTCCATCAAGGACAGAGCTGGCTCAGCACCAAGAGCTGTATGGACCTGGTAGCCTGCTGTCTCCAGGGTGAGTTGTATCAGACCTAGTGTGTCGGGTTCGTCATCAGCAATCAGAATACGTATCTGGGGAGCCATATTTCCTCTCCGCAAAAGAATTTGGTCTATTCTAACCGTTTTCCCGTCCTTCGTGCAAATCCCTGTTTGGTGAAAATCTCTTTCGAAGACTATTGGCGGGCAGGAAGGAACGGTTTGTTGTGCACTTTGTTTCCCATCTGTTTCTATAAAAACAGGGTGCCCTGCTCTTATGGAAAGGCACCCTGCAGAAATACACAATCTGTATATTCTCCAGGTGATATTTAAACCAGAAGGCGCAGTGGTTGTTCGATATAGCTTCGGAAAATCTGAAGCCATCGTGCGGCTTCCGCGCCGTCTGTTACCCTGTGATCTGCCGACAGGGTTACTTTCATCCGCTGAGCGGGGACAACGACGCCGTCTTTGAAAACCGGTACTTCACGGATCGAACCGACTGCCAGGATGGCGGCTTCTGGCGGGTTGATAATCGCTGTAAAGGAATCAATGTCAAACATACCCAGATTGGAGATGGTAAAAGTGGACCCTTCCACTTCCTCCGGGCGGACTTTACCTTCCCGGGCACGGGCTGCGGCTTGTTTGATCTCTGTTGAAATCAGCCTGAGAGGTTTCTGGTCAGTGTTGTGATTAACGACTGTCAGCAAGCCTTCATCCAGTGCAACGGCGATACCGATATTAATTTCTCCATGGCGCAGGATTGTTTCACCCTTCAGCGAGGCGTTCAAATTCGGGAATTCCAGCAGCGTGAGAGCTGCAGCCTTGATAAGAAAGTCGTTGACACTCAGTTTCACACCTTCCGGCATGAGCGCATTGAGCTCGCTGCGCAGTTCCATCAGCGAACCCGCGTCCAGATCGATAGTGAGGTAGAAGTGGGGCAGATCGCGCTTGGATGCTGTCATCCGCCTCCCGATAGCCTCCCGAAGCCGGGTGAGCGGGATGCGTTCTGCCTCCAGCCCCTGCTGCCATGAAACAGAAGGAGTGGTTCCGGCTTCCTTTCGCATGTTAAGCTCTGTTTCAATATCTTTTTTCACAATGCGCCCGCCCGGGCCCGATCCGCGGATCTGCTGCAGGTTGACTCTTTGTTCCTCTGCAAGCCGCCTGGCAAGGGGGGATGCTTTTATCCCTGCGGGGAACTGCTCGCCGGCTGCCAGCTCCGTTTTGCCTGTGGGAGGGGGGGACGGGGTTGCAGGAGCAGCAGGTTCAGATGATGGTTCGATTGCTGTTTCAGGTATTGCTTCAGGGAGATTGTCCGGGGTATACGTTTCACCGGCTTCTCCAGCAGCAGCGATCGGTGTGCCGACCGGTACAATAGTTCCTTCCGGAATCAACTGTTTGATGAGTACTGCATTAAACTGGGCTTCCACTTCCACGGTTGCCTTGTCTGTTTCGATTTCCGCCAGGACATCACCCTTGTTGAACGTATCATTCTCGGCTTTTACCCACCGGATGAGAGTTCCTTCAGCCATATCAAATCCCAGTTTGGGCATGGTTATAATTTCTGCCATCAGAGTACCCCTTTCACTGCCCGGATAATGTCGTCTTCCTGTGGGATGGCAAGCTGTTCAAGTGCCTGGTTGTAGGGCAGAGGAACCTCTTTTTGTGCCACACGGGCAATTGGGGCATCCAGATAGTCGAAAGCATCTGCCTGGACCCGGGCTGCTATTTCAGCCCCGATTCCGTAGGACAGCCAGCCTTCTTCCACAACGACGACTCGATTTGTTTTCCGTACGGACTGCAGGATGGGCCCCATATCGAGCGGGCGCAGGGTACGCAGGTCTATCACTTCTACACTTATGCCATCAGCTGCCAGTTTCTCCGCTGCGCTGAGAGAACTCTGCAGCATTTTTGAATAGGATACCAGGGTGACGTCGCTGCCGGGCCGTTGTATTTTTGAGACACCGATCGGTTCGAGATACTCTTCTTCTGGTACTTCACCGCGTACCTGATAGAGTGTAGCCTGCTCAATAAAGAGCACCGGATCATCGGTGCGAATTGCAGATTTGAGCAGTCCTTTTGCATCGTATGGCGTGCCGGGTGCGACAACGATCAACCCGGGGAAGTGTGCAAAAATGGCATCAAGTGTCTGGGAGTGTGTGGCACCCAGCTGGCGGCCGCCGCCGCCGACGGTGCGGATTACCACTGGGACTTTCATCTGCCCACCGAACATTGAGTGTAGCTTTGCGGAATGATTGACAATCTGATCCATCGCGAGCAGAGCAAAGTTAATGGTCATGATCTCTGCAATCGGCCGGAGGCCTGCCAGGGCTGCACCGTTTGCTGCACCGGCAATCACACCCTCGGCGATAGGTGTATCACGAACACGATCGGGTCCGAAGTGGTCAAAGAATCCACGGGTGACAGCATAGGTGCCTCCCCATACGCCGATCTCTTCGCCCATCATGAACACACGTTCATCGCGTTCCATTTCTTCCCAGAGCGCCTGCGAGATGGCCTGACGCATTGTAATTACTGCCATGACGTTTCCCTCGTTTGAATATCAACATAAATGTCTTCGTATAATGCTTCCGGTGCAGGTTCGGGACTTGATTCGGCGAACCGTATTGCTTCAGTGATTTCCTCCTCAACCTGTGCTTCCAACCTTTTCAGATCCTCATCTGCCGCTGCTTTTTTAGCCAGAATTTGTCTGTGGAGAACACCAATCGGATCATCTTCTTTCCAGCGATCGATTTCTTCTCCTTCACGATATCTTTCCGGATCACCCATGGAGTGTCCACGAAAGCGGTAGGTCATCACTTCCAGAAGATAAGGGCCTTCTTTGCGTACATACCCCATGGCTTTTGCGGCTGCTTTTTGGACCTCAATCACATCCATGCCGTCAACCCGCGAATTGGGCATCCCGTATCCTTCCGCTTTCTGGCGGATTTCACTGACAGCAGATGCATTTTCCACTTTGGTACCCATGCCGTACTGGTTATTTTCACAAACCCACAACACTGGAAGCTGCCATATTTTTGAAAGGTTCAGTGCTTCGTGGAAATAGCCGATATTTGTCGCTCCATCGCCGAAGAAGCAGATGGTAGCCGCCTCTTTTCCGAGCTGTTTATCGGCGAGTGCCATACCGGCCGCCAGAGGCAAATGGGCGCCGACAATAGCGTGCCCACCCCAGAAATTGAGATTTACATCTGCCAGATGCATGGATCCGCCTTTGCCTTTTGAACAGCCCGTTGCTTTCCCCAGAAGTTCTGCCAGAACAATGGAAGGTTCCATGCCTGCGGCAATGGCAATACCGTGGTCTCTGTATGCGGTGATGACACGGTCGTCGGGAGTGCGTGCAGCGAGGATACCGCTGCCTACCGCTTCCTGCCCGATATACAGGTGTAGAAAACCACCTATTTTTCCTTGCTGGTATAAATTCGCTGCTTCTTCTTCCAGTCTGCGGATCAGAACCATCTCGTGATAAAGGCGCAGCATTTCCTGTGTTTTCATAGCGGCTCCTTGCTGATTGCTTTTGCCGCCTGCTTCTCAGCCGGTACGACGGCGGCAATATAACTGTTAAAACCCGATCTTAATATAAAGTAAATGTATCGAATTAGTCCAATAAATATATAATCTGAACCAAAACTACATGCATACAATTAGATGCGTCTGGCAGCAAGAAAGTTGCGTGCCGGAAGCATTTATTGTCCGGTCACTGATACCATTATACCGAATGAGCGCAAGTCCTGTTCGCTCATACGCAGATCTGCTCCATCCGGAATGGGAAGAATCAGGATAAAGGGGGCTTTTTCACCAGGTTGCATAGCGTCGGCAACGATGTCCCATCCGGCGGTGATCAGGGCGCCATCCGTGGTGGTGATCTGAAGGAGAACTGACGGCAGCAGGACCCGCAGTTCCTGGTCATTTTCAACCGTACCTGAAAGAATCAGCTTCGAGCCGCTGGTCTCGAGGCTGTTGATGCTGACAGTCAGATCGGCCAGCTGTTCTTCAGTTGCTGTGGAGCGGGCAGGATCCAATTCCGTCTGGATCTCTACATTTCCCCGCTGCAGGTGTTGGCGCAGCTCTTCAAGGGAGAGGCCGGGAAAGGAGTTTGTTGTGAAGGGGAGAATTTCGCCCGGTTGAAGTGGAACAGGGGGTACGATTTCCACAACCGATAGCGGCTGGTTATCCCGGACAAGTGTAAGTACGGCAGCAGCCCGGGTGGAAAATGTTTCATGATTGATCAGAGAGCCAGCCAGGAAGGGATTTCCCTGCGCATCAAAGAAAAATCCAGCTTCCAAACCTATGTTGGGATCCTGTATTTCAGGCCCACACAGCTGGCTGTCCATGAATATTCTGAAAGAAACATCCGTATTTACGGAAGCAAACTCAAAATAATATTGTCTGGTTGTTCTTGCATCCAGGGTATGGCTACCATACCCCTCGCTGTTTACAGCCATGAGTTCCCCATCTGGACTGAACGCACCGACCCGGGCACTCAGCATGCAGAAACGGTCAGAAGTTGGGTTGGAAGCTGTGAGTGAAAGCCAGGTTTCACCATCAAGATTCTGGTAAACGATTGGCTCGGAGAACTCAGTGTTTGCTCTCTGGAAGTTGGCAATCTCTGCGCCAGTCACTTCAGCATAGGCAGTAGCGGGGGAGTGAACGCCAGTGAACGCGGCCGTGAACGGGCTGCTTTCATCTGGATAAAGATTCTCTATCAGCAAGGGGATGGACAGGGTTATTGTCTTTTCAAGCGAGTCCTGCAGCACGATTTTTATACGGACATTGGAAAGAGGGTGCTCACTCTGATTGACTGCTATACCATAGACATGGATTGTGCCATCTCTTTCCTGCTGGAGGTTTAGGCTTTCTATACTTATGCGGAGATCTGATTCAGGGGCAGCCGCTGTGGATGTTGGGGGTACGATTGTCGGTGTACTGGATGGCAGCGGCTGATGAATTTCGGATACACAGCCTGAGAGCAGGAATGAATGTATAATAATGATAAGCACGGCGAACTTTATTTTCATACCAGATATGATACCGTGTTTTTTCCTTCAACGTATGCTGGATTAAACCGAGTTACGGCGAATTTTTAGGATACGGATCAGGAACCTGTCGCAGGAGGGAGAAATACCTCAACAGATCTTAACCAAAGAAAACCCTTTCCACTTTTTAACTCTCATCGTGAAACTTATTTACAATTCCAGCATCAAAAAATTTGAAAATCATTGTAAACAGTATCAGATATTGGATAATACTATTAGAAGCTTATGAAACATAACGAAAAGGAGAGAAACATGACCAGAATCATTGATATTGAAGGTATCGGCGCTGTATATACAGAAAAGCTGCATCAACACGGGGTCCGGACAACGGAAAGGCTGCTCAAGATCGCTGGCACGAAGAATGGCCGGGAAGATCTGGCTGGGATATCCGGTATTTCAGAAAAGCTGATTCTGGAATGGGTGAACCTCGCGGATCTGATGCGAATTCGCGGAATCGGCAGTGAATACAGCGATCTTCTGGAAGAGGCCGGAGTAGATACGGTAAAGGAACTCCGCAACCGCCGGGCTGATAACCTCTATCAGGCTCTGGTTAAGGTTAACGAACAGAAGAAACTTGTCCGACGGATTCCGAGTGAGAAGGAAGTAAGTGATTGGATAAAGCAGGCTGCATCGCTTGCACCTGCCGTATCACATTAGATTCAGGCAAGTTCTCTTCAGAGAAGTGCCCGGGAAGGAAATACTATGGCAAATAATGTCGCGTTGGATAAGGTGTTCCAGACGGTCGCCAGCGCTTTGAACAGTAATAAGGAAAAGCTGAATCAGGCAGACACATACAACCAGGACCATGGTGATCACATGGTAGAGATTTTTGAAGTGATCACTCAGGCGATGCAGGAGAAAAAAGGGGCGGAACCGGCTGACCAGCTGGCTTATGCAAGCGACCTGCTGCGGCAGAGATCGCAGAGCGGTTCAGCGAAGATGTACGCCCAGAATCTGCAGCAAGCTGCCAGCCGTTTTAAAGGCCAGCAGATTACCAGCGATAACGGCCTGCAGTTGATTGAAAGCCTGTTGGGGACACAGACAGACACACAGCAGCAGGCCGGTGGCGGGCTTGGTTCGCTGCTGGGGGGATTGCTCGGTGGTGCGAATCAGGACCAGAGTGGGCTTGGCGCAGATGATCTGCTTTCAGCTGGAATGGCTTTTTTGAGCTCCAAGCAGCAGGGTGATTCTAATATGGAAGCGATTCTCGACGCTGTTGTGAAAACCAGCAGTGCCGGACAGAGTGAACATCGCGCCCAATCAGGCTCGATTGTTGCCAATACACTGCTGCAGGCGTTGTTAAACAAGTAAGCCTGTTGGCATGTTTCAGGAAAAGCAGTAATAATAGTAACGTGGTATTGATTTGGGTTCACGAAAATCTGAAAGGAGTCTGAAATGGGACTGTTTGACCGTAAGGATAAAGAAAGAGAAGAGCAGGAAGCAGCTGCCAAGAAAGCGAAGCACGAGGCTGAAGCAAAAGCTGCAGCAGCACAGATGCAAGCCAATCTCGATAAGCGGAAGGCTGAGACAGAGGCGAAGAAAGCTGCAGAGGCAAAGAAAGAGGCAGAAGAGAAAGCCAAAGCTGTGGAACAACGCAGGCAGATGGCTGAGCGCCAGAAAGCACAGATAGAGAAAGCAAAAGAAGAAGCAGTGCTCGCTACCTATACTGTAGTCTCGGGCGACACACTCAGTGCAATTGCCCTGAAGTTCTACAAAACCGCCGCACGTGACAAGTGGATGGCGATTTATGAGGCCAACAAGGCTGTGATCGGTGATGATTACAATATGATCAAACCCGGCATGGAACTCAAGATCCCGAAACTCTAAAAACCTTCATCCAACTTTTAAAAAAAAACCAAGGGGTTGGCTCAATAGAAGCCAACCCCTTTCGTTATCCTGCCAGGTCTGGCAGGAAACTTCACCGGCTACATAAGCCTGATTGCTTCCGGGATTTCAGGGAGCTGGCTGATCGCAGCTTTGATTTTATCCTCCGGGTAATCATAATCTTCAAGATCCCCCTGCAGATAGGCCTGATAGGATGACAGGTCGAAGTGACCATGTCCGGAGAGATTGAAGGCGATCACTTTGCATACTCCTTCTTCCTTGCAGACCAGAGCTTCGTCGATAGCGGCTTTGATGGCGTGAGCGGATTCGGGCGCGGGCAGGATCCCTTCGGTTTGCATAAACTGGATGGCTGCCTCGAAGGTGCCCACCTGAGGAGTGGCAATAGCCTCGATGAAGTTGTGATCGTATAAGGCACAGATGTGTGGAGCCATACCATGATAACGCAAGCCGCCGGCGTGGATGGCGGGGGGTATGAAGCTGTGGCCGAGTGTGTGCATCTTGACGATCGGAGCCATCTTTGCGGTATCGCCGTAGTCAAAGGCGTACAGACCGCGTGTGAGAGTCGGACAGGCCTGTGGTTCCACAGCAAGAATGCGGGTGTTATACCCGTTCACCTTATTCTGATAGTAGAACGGGAAGGAAAATCCGCCGAAGTTGCTTCCTCCCCCCACGCAGCCGATTACTACGTCCGGATATTCCCCTGCCTTTTCAAATTGTTTGATCGCTTCCTGGCCGATGATAGTCTGGTGCATCAGCACCGGATTGAGCACCGATCCGAGAGAGTATTTCAAACGGCCGTTGGATTTGACGGCTGCTTCGACGGCCTCGGAAATGGCGATCCCCAGTGACCCCGGTGTGTCCGGAGTCTCTGCCAGCACCTGGCGGCCGAACTCGGTGGAGTCGGTCGGGCTGGGGAAAACCTCTGCGCCGTAGGCGTGCATCAGCACCCGCCTGTACGGCTTGAGGTCGTATGAGACACGCACCATGTAGACATGGCATTCGAGATCGAAGAAGTTGCAGGCCATGGAGAGCGCCGATCCCCACTGCCCGGCGCCGGTTTCGGTGGTGAATCCATCAAGACCTTCCTCCTTGCCGTAGAACGCTTGCACAAGTGCGGTATTTGCCTTGTGTGATCCGACCGGCGATGCGCCTTCATACTTGTAGTAAATATGCGCCGGGGTGTCGAGCGCTTTTTCGAGACGGCGGGCGCGCACCAGCGGGGTGGGACGCCATGTCCGGTAGATATCGAGTACCGGTTCCGGAATTTCGATAAAACGCTCCATGCTCATCGCTTCGGCGACAAACCTCTTCGGGAACAGAACTTCAAGAAACGCAGGCTCCACCGGTTCTTTGGTAGCAGGATGCAGTATAGGAGCGGGAGGGGAGGGCAGATCGGGGTTAATGTTGTACCAGGACTTCGGCATTTCTTCTTCTGTCAGGACAAATTTTGTTGATTCCATCGTGTTTTCTCCTTTTGTTTAAATATCAGTTCAGATCATGGCGCCTGTGAAAGGCGTCACAGCGAGTGTTTCTTGTGAGGCTGCCGCACGGCGGCGGGTACTGTTATTCAGACCCATCCGGCTGCGGGCCACGTCCATTGTTTTGGCTGCTTCTTCCCGGGCTCGGTGTGTGCCTGTGGCGAGCAGGTCCTCCACCAGATTCGGCTGTTTCTGCAGCTCACGGCGCCGGGCCTGGAAAGGAGCAATGAACTGCTGCAGCACTTCGATAAGAACTTTCTTGACAGCAACATCCCCGATTGTTCCTGCCCGGTACTGCTCTTCCAACTGCTTCACCCTGTCTTTTTCCGTATCGAAGGCTTCAAGGTAGGCGAAGACCGGGTTTCCCTCTACTGTGCCGGGTATATCGGCGCGGATGCGTGCCGGATCGGTGTACATCCCCATAACCTTCCGGTGGATGGTTTCCGGAGAGTCTGAAAGAAGGATGGCATTACCCTGACTCTTTCCCATTTTTGCTGCGCCGTCGGTGCCGGGCAGGGTGCCGGCCTGTCCGGGGAGGGTTTCAGGTACCGGAAATGTTTCGCCGTAAAGGTGATTGAAGCGCCTTGCAAGTTCGTGTGTCAGTTCAATATGGGCTTCGTTGTCTTTACCCACCGGGACAAGATCGGCGCGGACGAGCAGGATATCGGCGGCCATCAGCACCGGATAGCCCAGCAGGCCGTATGTCATTCCGTGCAGTCCGGCAGCGCGTGCCATATCCTTGAGGCTGGGCAGCTGTTCCAGCCGGGCGGTGCTGGAGAGATTCCCCAGCAGCAGAGCCAGTTCGGCTGTCTGCGGTACGGCACTCTGGAGGAAGATAGTGACCTTTTCGGGGTCGATGCCGAACGCCAGATAATCGAGAACGATAGATTCGATAATTTCCGGCAGCCTGGCGATCTTCTCCGGGCTTGCGTGTGTGGTGAGAGTATGGAGATCAGCGATCAGCAGGAATGTTTCGCAGGTATCCTGCAGCTGTACACGATCTCTGAGGCTTCCAATATAGTGCCCGAGATGCAGCGGCCCTGTCGGCCTGTCACCTGTGAGAATTCTTTTTCTGGTTTCCATCAGCTTTCTCCTTAATAAAAAACAGCCCTCATCCCTGAAAGGGACGAGGGCTGAATCAGCTACCCCGCGGTGCCACCCCGGTTAAGCGGCCTGGTGTGCTTGATTAAATAAAGAAACCCACCGATGAAACGCAGGTGGGACAGGCCAGCTTCACTCGTTGGAGTACAGCAATACTGCGATACTCTGTGCCCTGGTAACGGAGGCCATTCCGGCGAGGGGTACTTGGGTTCCGTTCTCCCTGCTGCTCCGAGGTCCATTCAACGCTGGCGTCTGTGCGGGGTTCACACTCTCTCCCGCTCACTGCAACTTCGTTTCAGCGTTTACTAGTCCTCATCAACGCATTTCTACTGTTGGTTTGTTGGAGAGAGTATACGGGAAAAGGTGGGGGGATGTCAAGAGGGAATTTCCAGGG
>JAFGNH010000106.1 GCA_016927115.1 Anaerolineales bacterium
ACGCTGAAAAAACTTATCGCTGAGGGCGCTGAGGAAACAGGAGGCTGAAAGAGTGTGAAATCTGCTGAAGTTTTAACGGGAACGGTGTAGACTAGAGAAAATGAATAAAAGGGGGACTATATGAACACGAAGGATTCAGGTTATATCCGTCCGGAGTATCCTCATTCAGCTCAAACTGCAGGAATTATTAAAGCTGCTTATGCTGTACACAATGTGTTGGGGCCAGGGTTCCGTGAGGTGATCTATCAGAGAGCGTTGGAGCATGAATTAAAGCTGCAGGGATTGGCGTGTGTGCGGGAGGTAGCACTGGAAGTGGAATATAAGGGGATCTGTGTCGGGCAGAAGCGCGTGGATCTCGTTGTCGGTGATGTGCTGGTTGAGTTGAAAGCAGTATCAGATATTGAGCCCGTATATCTTTTCCAGCTGCTGTCTTATCTGAAAGTCTCGAAACAGGAACTGGGTTTGCTCCTGAATTTTGGTGGAAAATCATTACAGGTTAGAAGGGTGGTAAACCAAAAACGCTGATTATGCAATCCGGGAAATTGGTGGTACGGAAGGAAGCCGTCTCTATTTCTTCTTCCGTTTTTTGATCTCCTCCGCCGCATACCAGCCGGTCAGCATGGCGATCGGGACACCGGCAGGGGAATATGCCCACTGGCCTGCCTGATAGATGCCCGGCACCGCGGTGAGGACCGATTTTGGAATATCCTTCAGTGTGTTCACGACAGGCGGGTCTGATTCGAAGGACCAGCCGGTGATTGCACCTTCCGAGCTCCCGGTCATGTTATTGATCGTCAGCGGTGTAGACGAGAACTTGTGCAGGATGGCTTCCTCTAAACCCGGGTAGATGGTCTGCGAAAAGAGCTCAATGATGCGGTTCTGAATTATTTCCTTGAACTCGTCGTACCAGCCGGCCTGATAAACCTTCTGCGTCAGTTGATAGTCAAAGAGGCAGCTGATCATCAACCCGGTCTGTCCCTCAGGCGCAAGGGCGGGGTCCCGGAGAACAGGTATGGAGACTTCAAAGGTGTTCAGTCGAAGAAATCGATCGACCCAATCCTCGATTTCCCCTCGTGATGTTTGATCAAACGCTTCGATCAGCCTTTGCAGCTCACCGCGATTCGTGTCTCCCAATCCCAGCCTTGAAGGTGTATAGAACATGTGCTCACCCCCTCGATCCCGGAACCAGGAGGGCGGCCGGTTTACTGTTGTATACAGGATAAAGACGGATTCAGCCCCTAAGGACGATAGAATCCGATCTCTCGCAGAGTCCATTCCTGCGACGGTCTCTGCATCCAGTCCGGCAGGGTTAAGCCGGCGGTAAAGCGTTTTCAGATCTGCAGCCCAGACCAGATTATCGTAGGGATAGCTGGAGCCTTCCGCATCGATCACTCTCGATTCCGAGGGAAGTACTTCCACGATATCCGTATTGAGCCGGATCTCTCCTCCCTCCGCGATAAATTTTTCTTCCAGAAGCCGGCCCAGCACGCCGGTCCCGCCCTTCGGATAGAAATAATCCATGTACACGTGGAAATAACCCAGTGCGAAATAGGCCGGCGTCTTTCTGAAGAAGTGCTGGAGAATGATATCGATCAGGGGCTGGTTATCCGTCAGACTTCCGAGGTATTCCTCCATCGGCATGCTGAACTGATTGAACTTGTATAGTGCATGCAGGAACTTGAACGTCCAGGGGATCAGTTTTCGAATAATGAAAGGGATATCACCTTTGAAAGAACCGAAGTTGGGGTTGTCAAACTCGTACAGAACACGGGTGTATTCGGACAACTTCGCTATTTTTTCGCTGATGGTTTTAATATCGTCCCTGTTTTCAGGGTACAGGCTGTACAGGATCCGTTGGTATTCACCGAGGTCTTCCATGGACTGAACACGGACCATTTGATCTTCGATGCCGATCGAGATGGTGTTTTGTACGAACTCCCAGGTGATGTCCAGGTTTTTCAACATAGGCTTTAGAATGCCCGAATTAACAAAAGCTCTCGGCCCGGTATCGAAGGTGAACCCGTTGTTTTTAAAGGAATTCAGCAGTCCGCCGGTTCTGTCCTTTTTCTCCAGGAGTAAAACATTTTTGTTTTCCCTGGCGCAGTATGCCCCTGCGGTTAAACCTGCCGCTCCACCGCCAACGATTAAGACCCGTTCTTTTTTCATTCCAGGCCACCTGCTATCAGGCTGAGTTCCCATAACCTCCCGGCTGCATCCCGGTCCAGGGCGGGAGGTGCAGGTTCTTCCTCAGTTGTGAGATTGAAGAACCTGCCGGACAGGTTGTCCAGCTCCGGGGAAACGCCCAGGTAGTACAGCGCTTCGGCTGCAACATCGATTGGCAGGGCATTGCTGTCTATAAGCAGCCGTTTAAAAAACTTATAGATCCTTCCGTTGTTCTGACCGCTGCCTGTTCTTACATTGCCCGGGTGCATGGCATTGATGGTAACGCCGGTCCCTGAAAAGATTTCAGCAAACCTGATCATCGACAGCAGTTGTGCAGTTTTCGCTTCGCCGTAACTCTTCAAACCTGAATAGCGGCGCCGGTTCCAGTTGAGATCATCGAAATCCAGTCCCCAGACGGCAAATCGATGTGCTTCCGAATTTACATACAGGATTCTTCCGCTGTTCTGTTTTTTAAATTTATCCATCAGGGAATAATTCAGAATAAATGTGCTTAAATAATTCACCTGGAACACCATCTCCAGGTTATTTTCGGTTAAAGTTTTCTGCGTTTTGAAGAGGCCGGCATTATGGATCAGCACGTCGATCTTTTGATCGAGTGCAAACAGCTTCTTTACTGCGGTATGGATATCTTCCAATCTGGAAAAATCAGCGATCAGATAACTGCAGCTGGTCTGGAATTCATCCTGAAGGGATTCACACAGCTGCCTGGATTTCGTTTCATTCCGGTTTATACAGAGTATTTCTGCTCCAGCAGAAGCATATTTTCTTGCTGCAGCATACCCGATACCTGAAGTGGCTCCTGTGATAACCACAAGACGGTTTTCGAAATTTTCCGTGCAAACTGCAGGGTCCCGTTTCTGATTACGCAGCATGGCGAAAATATTCGACCATTGGTATTCTTTATAATACTTGTTCAACATCCCTCCCCGAAAGCGGCGTTTTCTTCAAGGAATGCGCAGCAGCTTTTCTGGTTTCCGGAAATGTACAGGAAGTTTCACTAACTTCCAATAAACCGGCAGACTATGCTTGTTCAGAAATTGTAAACGAACAGGCGGCCGATGGATTAATGATAACCGGATTCGGATGGAAGTGTGAACTGTTCTTCATAAAAGCACTGCACAGGTGTGGATTTCGCACCGCTGCTCACTGGCAGCAGAATACCGGGCGGTTGAGATATTCCTGTTCATGGGGAGAGGCTGTGGCGGGAATATTCCAATTCCTGCGGCAGGGTAAAAAAAATATATTGAGATTTGACCAGGCTTTGCTGAAGGAGATTACACCATGTTGGTAAAACCCGTACTGATACTATTCTGTCTGCTGGAGCTGTCGAATGCTGCAGCATTGTATTTTGCACCGGGGACCCGGTACGCCAATGCTGTCGGCGTTTTTCGTGCCTGGGAGCAGTCGAAGCAGTATCCCGAAATACACGATCTTGTCCGATATCTTGTTTACTGGGTTGCCGGGGCCAAGTTGATATTCCTGCTGCTGCTGGCCGTGATCGTGATCTTTGGGGATGTCGAGATCCAGCGGCTGAGTCTGGCGGCATTGGCACTGGGGACAGCATCGTTTTTCTGGCGGCTTTATCCGCTGATCAGAAAGATGGATCGGGGCGGGCAAATCGAGCCAGAAAATTACTCGAAGGTCCTGGGCCTTATGATCCTGGTTTTTATTGCGGCCTTTATACTGGCCGCTCTTGTCTGAGGGGAAGATCGGGATGAAGGCGCAGAATGCGTAATCTGCGCCGCAGATTACGTTGCAATTAACGCTGCTGATTGCGTATTCAGGGGTAATGCAGAATTTGCTTTACAGAAAGTAATGCTGTATTCTAAAAAAGGTTAGTTCACTTTGTGAATATACCGTACACGAGCATCAGGGAATATCCGTTTATGCTCGGGCAATCTGCCGCTGTGCTGCATGTATGTGCTGGAAGAGATTCGGCGCTGCCAGGGCAGAAGTAAAGTGCATAATCAACATTGCTGCTTCACCATTCCTCCAACCATTCAGAAAATCCTGAACCTCTCGTTCTCTTAAAACCGGGCCGGGTTGCCCTGCCGGGCAGCCATGGAAGTTTTGCGAGCAATCCTCAAACCGGAGGGTTTGCCAGGAGTACACTGGAAGGCCGCAGTATTCAACCTATCTGCAACAGTTGTATCTAAATAAACCTGTCAGGCAAGATTTGACCGGATCGAGATGGAATAATCCGTACATATCAAGCCCGGGGGGTGAGAGCAAATGAGTGGTTTTTCCATACGAACCGAATCCCGCTTACTGTCCCTGGTTAATACATGCGACGATTCTGACGAGCTGACAAGACTGCTGGATCCGAAACACACCGGCAGTTTTACCCGGGCTGCTGTTGAGATGATCCTTGCAGCGAAAGAGGATCAACCTGAAAAATGCTTTATGCACTTTGAACAGATCCAGAACCTTCTTCCCCGGGACAGCGCCACCGACCGGCAGAGCTGCACTTTCGAACGCTTCCAGGAATTGCTCCAAAACTTCCGGGAAAATGCTGAAGAACTTCCCGAACATGGCTATCCCGTACTGCTGCTGCCGGTCCGTCTGGAAACCCGCTTTACCGCTTCGAAACTGATGGTCCGTATTTACCCCGACCAGATTTTCATCCATGCCCATGATAAATCACTGACACTGCCGGAGTATGAAGCAGCAAAAGTTTATCGCGCACAATTTGCAGAGGATCAGGAGCATGCCTGGCGCGTGCTTTCATCAGCCTTTGGTCCGGCACGCGCGGCCTGGATTGCTGCCTGGGTGAAAACCCACCACTTCCAATCAGGTGAAGAAGCACAGCTGCCGAAAACGAAGCTGCGTGTGCCCAGGCTGCAGTCCCTGCCTGATGCCTTCTCCGTATCTGCGTACAGGAACGGCAGGGTAACCACCGTTCAGACGGCGCCGGTCCAACCCGGCCTGACAGTCCTCGGGGATTTCGGAAACCTGCAGGAGGGGTTGTTCGATGACCATTCCAGATGGATGGTTGATTTCAACGCGGCCCTGGAAAGTGGAATGGCTGTCGAAATCCCGCTTTTGTATGAAGGATCTGCATACCAGGAACATGCAGATCTGAGAGAAGGGTGCGACCGGCTGGTGGTGGTCGGTATCAAACGGACAACACCGCAGACCGGAAGGCTGGAACTGGAAGCACTGATCGATGCCCACCACTACAGCAGCGGGATCGCGTTTGTCGAACCAGGTACTCCTACAAACAACACCGGCGAAGTCCGATCCTCCTTTGTATCGGGCGAAGACCATGATGCTTCCTATATTGTTGAGGTCCAGGGTCCTTTGAACTGGACCAGTCTCACACAGGAAAAGCGCGAACGCATTAATGCCTGCCGCCTGGCATCTGTCCTGGGCATGGATCCGGAAAAGCTTCGTTATCTTGAAGGTGCGGAATCTGATGTAGATTCCTATGCAGCCGAAATGAATACTATCCTGTGGACTGTGACAGGGGAGTACTATTTCCAGCATCTCCTTCCCGGCCTGCTTTCCGGAGCAGACCTGGCGCGACTGAGAACGTTTGTAAAGCATTTTGTCCGGGGAGGCAGTTTCCTGCCCTCGATCCGGATCGGCCGTCAGCCCTACGGCGTGCTGCCGGTGACGCGTGTTCCACAGAATACCAAAGACGGCTGGGTTCAGTGGGGAGGCAGCCGTCCTGATGCCCGGTTCGAACAGGCCCTGCATTTCACGGTGTCTGAGCTGCACAAGAAATGGCTGCGGTATGCAGTAGATTCCCGCCGCGTACCGAGGGTCGGTATCGAAGGGGAAGACCCGGATCAGACACTGCTGGGAATTCTGTCGATGGAGCCCTATTCTGTTACCTACCAGGCCCGTCCTTTCCTTGATGAGGGATTCATTGCGCTGCTCCTGGCTGTGCTGCGGGAGTACGCTTTCGGTTCGGACAGCGCCTATGTGCAAGCCGGAAAGACTCCGGAAGAGTGGATGGCTTCGTGGGCGTACACCTGGGATCTGGCCCGGGGGAGAGCTGCCGCCTTGCTTTCCGAAATCTCCGGGGCTGCTCCAGCCGTATTTCAAAACGGGCAGGAAAACGAGGCAGCAAAACAGGTTTTAAGACTCCTGGGGTGGGGGAAGGGGGAAACGGAGCCGATCGGGATGGTTGTAAATCCCGAGGACGGCAGGGCACCCTCTGATTATCTGGCCGATATCTATCGCTCAACATCGGCCAAACCCGGCACGCTTCTGGGGCACATGGCTCTGCGGGCCTTGAAACAAACACAGCAGTCCTCTTCGCTGCACAAGGAAATCAAGGATGCCATCAGCAGCCTGTCCTCATTCTCAGCACTTGACTTCTTTAATACTGCTTCTGATGCAGGGCAGATCTCACGCAGGATCGAAGATGATCCTGCAGTCCATCCGGAAAGGAGAGGCTACGGCGTACCGAAGAAGATTGCCGCACGCATCCTGGAACGCAGGGAAGAGCTCGGCGGCCGCTTCTCTTCGATCGAGCAGATCCAGGATGTCTATCGTGTCGGTTTGGATACGATGCATGATTTCCTCTACACTTTCCAGGAGGACAGGCCCACGCCGGATATCGACCGCCTGTTCCGCGAATCGCTTGATATCGCTTCCCACCGCGTCGATGCCTGGGTAACGTCCTTTGCTGCAAAGCGGTTGATAGATATTCGGACAAAGCCGGATACCAGAAGCGGCATCTATCTGGGCGCGTACGGGTTTGTTGAAGATCTCGAGCCGCGAGGTAATCTGCCTTTGAGTGTCGGGTATCTGCATGCTCCTTCAGCCGGGCAGGCTGCCGCCGGGGCCGTGCTCTACAATGCGTTCCTGACGCATGATCCTCTCCTGACTGCTGATACCCCTGACACTGTGAGTGACACAAATCCATTCCATATCAACCTGACTTCGGAGCGGGTGCGGAAAGCGCTCTCGATTCTGGATGGAATCCGCCAGGGGCAGCCGCTGGGTGCTCTGCTTGGCTTCCAGTTCGAACGTGCACTGCGCGATGCTGCTGAGCCGCTGCAGCAGTACATCCACGACTTCCGGGAAAGTTTTCCGCTTGTGGCATACAAATTGACACCTGCACAGACCGAAAACTCCGATGAACCTGCTTCAGCTGAGGCTGCAGCCGCCCGGAATGCAGCCGATGGTACTGCGCTGATCCGGGACTATCATGGCGAGGCGGGGACGGAAGGGCAGGTTCGCAGGATTCTCGATTCATGCCCGGAAAACCACCGGGACCGGCTTGAAGAGATTCTGGAAAACCTGGCGAACACGCTGGACGGAGTGGCGAGCAATCTGCTGCACGAAAGTGTCTACCAATCGGTGCAGGGTAATTTCGAACGTGCTGGAGCAGTCCTCGAGGCGGGTTCGGGAAATCTGCCGGTGCCGGAACTGGAATCGATAAAGATCGATATCCCTTACCGTTCCATGCACTGCCGGACTGGCATGCTGTTTGAGAAGCGGCTGCGGGATACAGTGGGAACGGATCCTCCGGCCTTTCCCCGCGAGGCGGCTGAACCGCGAATCGCAGCATGGTTCAATACCGTCCTGGGATCCCTGGACGACATCGGAATCACATTTGAATTCCGGGAGGAAGAGACCGATCCGGATATTCTCTCCCTGGTCAATGTCAACACTGCCGATGCTGCAAAACTCAGAAAGATCCCTGGTATCGGGCCGGACCTTGCTGCAAGTATTATCCGTGAACGGAGCAGTGAACGAGGTCTTTTCAACCAGACCGGCGATCTGGTACGTGTAAACGGCATCGGAGACAAGAAGCTGATCAAAATGAGACCGTTTATTACCACCGGCTATGTGGAACGGGTGAATATCAATACTGCAATAGAAGAAGAGCTGTGCGCTGCTGCGGGTATTTCTGAAGAAACGGCGAAAAAGATCGTCGAAGCACGGTCAAGCGGTCCATTCGCCGTTATAAGTGATTTACTTCGCTGCGGCATTGATGAAGAAAACGTTGAAGTAATCCGGCCGAAAGCAATCACCGGGTATAACAACCTCTCACTGGATCGATGCGGCCTGTCCCGGATCGACTTTCTCTATCTCGCCCAATTTCCGGCCGAAGGGGAGGAAACGGAGATCGAGCAGCGCCTGGCCCGGTTTGTCAGGGACGACAACGCCCTGCCTGCGGGTCAGCGGGTGATGATCCACGCAGACCGCAGAGGGGCATGCAGGAATTCCCTTGCTGATGCAATTGAGCTTTGCCGCAGTGTGCTGGACCTGCTGAGCGGCGGAAAGCCCATGTCGCCGGATACAATGCGCCATGCCGCGGAGTCTGCGCCGGAAGGCTACAGTGCCGATGATGTTGAACGCCTGACAGCTCGACTGGAAGCCGCACAGGGTTGGCTCGATGTGCTGATTTGCGAGTTTAATGGGGTCGAAACACCGTGCACTGTCCGCCTGCAGCTGACAGGAGAAAGCAGCGCGCGACTGCCGGCCGGTACGCAGGTGCGCCACCGGAGAACGAACACCCTGTGGAAGCTGGAAAAGGAGGCCGTGAATGGATCCGGCGGAACAGT
>JAFGNH010000107.1 GCA_016927115.1 Anaerolineales bacterium
ACATCAGAAAGTATGCCGCTGATGACTCCTTTCATCACACCAACATAACCGTCCTGGTCTCCAAAATCAGTGGTCAGTGAAAGTACCTTCATTACCTGCTCCTTTGTTCTCCATTAACTATTGAAGCGGGTATCATCCCGCCCCCATATTGTATCTTGTATAGACCGGGGAGACAGTATTCACATGTGAGTTGGAGAACAAAAGAAGGTCATACAGGTGAACTGTTCCCGTATCGCTATATGTTGTTGTGGGCGAGTCAAAAGCAGCAATTTAAGCAGAGGAATGCCAGGAATTCGTAATAGAAGGTATGTTCTGCCTTGTCACGTCCAGATACCCACAAATCTCCTCGGCTTATACAGCAACGGGAGGTTGTACCGAAAACAGCACAACCTCCGAGAAGATGCTCCATCCAGATCCAGCACCAACTGGACAGATCACACTTCCTGTCCACCTTCCGCCACCCGGACACGCATTGATTCCCGCAGCGCGGCAACATCTTTTGGAATCACTATCAGAACCACCGTCATCAGTACCAGACCGATGGACCAGGCACTAAGGGTAATGAGCTGCATGGCATGTTTCAGGGACGAACCAACCGCCAGCACACCCGCGAGCAGCGGTGCCAGTGCAGAGCCCACTGTCTCGGCCACACCGATAATACTGTGGGCGGTGCTGCGAACTTCCGGCTCGGTGATATCCTGCACGGTCGAGACTGCATTCGGCCATTCGAAAGACCAGAAGAGTCCTGCGGCCATTTCCAAGGCCAGAAAAGTGCTGAAATGTCCCACGGGTGTATTCAGCATCAGAGTGAAACAAATCATTATCCCCACAATCCCGGTCAGGGCCACAATCATCCTGCCCCGGGGTGTTTTCCTGAACAGCCAGTCCCCCAGTGCGCCTGCGATCAACCCGCTTATTGCTGTCATCACGGCAAAAAGTCCGGCTGCAAGCATCACCTTATCATCCGGAAGGTTTCGTTCTATCTCCAGGTAGCGGAAGAACCACGAGTTGATCATGGTAAAAGGGAATACGTGGAAAAACTGCTGGATGAACAGTATGACTATTGTTGGGCGTTTGATCAGGGTGCGCACCGTCGCCCATTCAAACTTCTTACTCACCACGTTCTTCGTTCCCTGCATCTCCGGTTCTGACTGGCCGCGGGGGACTTCCTTGACCCCGAAAAAGATGACTGCTGCCACTACAATCCCAAGCCCGCCGGTAACATAGAAAATGCCGCGCCAACCCAGGGTGTCCCGGAATGCGGTTGCCATCCCCATCCCAATAATTCCAGCAAGTACTGCTGACAGCTGGAGCACGCTGATCACCCGGCCACGTTTGGCCGGTTCGAAGTAATCCGATACCAGGCTGTAGGCTCCCGGATAGCTGGCATCATCAATTCCTGTGGAAGACCGGGTGACAATGAATGCGCCAAATCCTCGTGTGATCGCCGAAAGCCAGGTTGTAGCGCCCCAGAGAAGTGCTGCCAGAGCAAGGATTTTCGGCCTGGCATAACGATCGAAAAGGTAGCCCCAGATGGGGTAGAAGATACCCCCGACCAGAAGTGCACCAGTGAACACGAGCCCCATCTGGGCTTCATTTATATTGAATGCTTCCATGATGGGAGTGGACAGCGGGCCGATCAGATATTTATCTGTCTGGTGCAGCAGCATAAAAACAAACAGGATTACAACCAGCGAACGTTTTTGACTCTTTTTTACACTTTCCATCCCCGCTTCGGCTGCCATTTTATCTGCCATGATGATTCTCCCCGATGTTCTGTGTTATTTGTTTTTTGAGCCAAACACTTTGTCTTTCACCATTGTTACAATCGCCTCATTTCGGATACGCGACCAGAGAGCATCATTATCCTTGGGTATCCTCGGCAGTTCTGCCCTCAGTTCCATCCTGATCGCTGTCTCAGGACAGTTTGTTACGCACAAACCGCATCCGATACATTTCTCCGCGAGGAATTCAGGAAAATTCCGGCCTGGAGAAATTGCTTCCACCGGGCAAATATCCACACAGGTTCCGCAGTTGGTGCATAGTTCTTCGTTCCATACAGCAAGGTATCGAGATGCCGAATTCACATTACGGACACCGGCCTTGTAGCTTTTAATCGCCGGACAGCAGCAGGGGCAGCAGTTACACAGCGCCTTCAGGTGTCCCTGGCAGTTATCAACGTTATGTATCAAACCGTGGTCTTCCGCATTACGCAGGATATGCACAGCTTCGTCGGCGTCGATCTCCCTTGCTAACCCGGTCTCTATCAGGGTTTGCGCAAGTTCATTGAAGGTAAAGCAGGTCTCCCGCGGATAGGTGCACGGCTCCTCATCGCCCCTGTTATCTTTCGCCAGGCGGCAGTAGCATTCCGACACACCGATCAACGGTTCGTTTCGAACCATTTCCGAAATGATGTCGATCGGCAGGACGGCTCTTGGATCCTCGATGGTTTCTCCGACTGCGATCGTTCTGCGTGATCCCCCGCTAACGGGTAAGGTTTCCTCGACCGGCAGGACACGGAAATACGGCGTTTTGGAGGGCATGCTGGAAGTAAGCTCCGCCAATCCATCCCAGAATTCTCCATAAGCTGCGCCGACCTTTGTGCCCTTTCTCCGACGTACCTGCTGTTCAACGGTAAAAGAGACGAATGCTCTCTCATACACACGCCCTTTTTTGGGATGATCATAGCTGATAGCGAAACCCTCTTCGTGCAAATGGTTAAGGCTATTCCGGAACACCTCATCGCTGTACCCGGCTCGGGATGCCTTCCTGGCCAGCTTCTCCGGTTGAATCGAACCACTGTAGGGGAGGAGGAAAAACAATCGTAACTCCTCCTCACTCAAGGTCTCCCGGATCGCCCATTCCAGTTTTTCCTGTCGCGGGGCACCACCCGTCTGTACGGAAAAATACTTGATGTAATCCTTTATATAGTCCTTCTCTGCCATCCCCGCCTCCTGAGCTTACAGTCCAGCCATTATAGATTTGATTCCTTAATTGAAGCAACTCAGCTTTCCTTAATATGCATGGACAGCACTGGTTTGTTTCCTTAACCCTGATATTGTGACCGGAAATGCCGCCGGTGTAACATTTCTTCTGTAATTTGATAAAAGTGATAGGTCAGGTATCCTTTTAGTTATCACGACCGAAAGGAGAACCATGA